>NZ_JBSSDE010000029.1:0-40005 GCF_054060435.1 Thermostichus sp. MS-CIW-34
TCTGCCATTTGTTTTCATCTAAAAAAACCAACTTCATCCTCTTTCCTCTATAAATTATTCTCTCTATCCTAACATAAGATCAACACGACCTAGGAAGCAACACAACGGAAAAGTCTCCTTCCTGCTTAAAGTGTGCTTAAAGTGATTGTATTTAGCAATGCGCAATGCAGCTCCTGTGGGGCAGGGATCCCGTTCGTCCAAAGCCTTAGGGCTGAAAAACCTGCAGGTCATATTAAACTGCGTGCGGAGTCTACAGAGCTAGTTCTGAACAATTCCCTGGATGATGGCTTCCGTAAGGCGGTCTAATCCTCCCAGGTCAGCTCTCTCGTTTTGGGAAAAGGGGTGAGGACAGTCGCCCAGCAGGCCGGAGAGCAGGGGAACTCAAACTGGTCAGAGCAGCCACAAGCACTTGGCCCAGAAAACCTTCTGCCAAGGGGGCACGGCGCTCTAAGTTGGCTTAACATTATTTCATGACCGGGCCTGGCCCTCACCTTGCCAAGGGCGGGTGGCCAATATCAGTGCCTAGGAATCCGGCTCAACTTCCTTCCCATTGCAGGCAAAACGACCATGGTAGGCATCTTCAAGCGCTTGTTCGGCTCGCGCGGCAAAGCTGCGGCCACGTCCTCACCGGAAACTGTTGCTAAGCCAACCCCAAAGAAAGCGAAAAACGACAATACTTTTTTTCTCGACCCAGATGAAGCCAAAACCCTTGGCAACATCGAGTACATGCGCACCCCCAGGATCGTGAAGCACACCTTCCAGGATTTCGGCAGTAAGGAGAAGGTGGAGGTGGTGGAGCAGGTCTCTTCCCTCGGTAAAGTTAAGTTGTCCACAGAGCAAGCCAAAACTCCTGAAACTGCTTCTGAGCAGGGATCCTCCGCTTCAAGCAGCAGCGGAGTAAGCCCACGCCGTCAGGGGGGATCGGACATGGATACCTTCCGCAATATGGCCCGCAGCCTGAGACGCAAATAGGCCAAATTCAGGTTGATCCCTGTCAGAGCCAACCAGAGGCTGGATCCCAGCTTTCCTCTTCGCAGCAGCGACAGGCGTGATACAACTGCTATCGAACCGGCTAATCTGCGACTGAACTGAGGAGGAGCAATGGCAATCAAGCGAGGCACCTTGGTGCGGGCTATCCGCGAGAAACTGGAGGGTAGCTTAGAAGCGCAGGCAAGCGATCCTTTTATTCCCAACTACGTTTTCGAGACCCCCGGAGAAGTCGTGGATATCAAAGGTGACTACCTGCAGATTAAGTTTGGGGCTGTTCCCACCCCTACGGTTTGGCTGCGGGCGGATCAGGTTCAGGAGATGGCGGGTTGAGTAGAAGCAGGGAATGCTTCCCATCTGCATACCCCGTGATGGGGTGAAGGGGGATCCATGGCACTCCTGGCTGCTCCCAACCGTGAACAAATCCTGCAGCGTAGGCAGCTTTTGCGTCGGCAACGGCGCAGCCGATTCTGGCAGGGATCCTGGCGCCTGACCGGTTCGATGACCCTCTTGGCGCTGCTGGTGCTGGGCCTACGGCAGCCCCACTGGCAAATTCGTCAGCCAGAACAGATTCAGGTAAAGGGTGCCCACTGGGTCGATCCCGCCTGGATACGGGCACAATTGCCCCTGCAGTATCCCCTCAACATTTGGCAGGTGCAACCGGCTGTTTTGGAAAGGGCTTTGCTGGGATCCCCGACCCGCCCCTCTCCCATCGAAAGCGTCCAGGTGCAGCGACGGCTGCTGCCGGTGGGTGTCATCGTCCAGGTGCGAGAACGGCAACCTGTGGCGCGCGCGCGATGGGGCGACCAGATGGGCTGGGTGGATGTCCAGGGCAACTGGCTGTCTCCGGATCCCTACCGTTCCCCCGCGTCTTGGCCTGAGCTGGAGCTGCTGGGCTGGGAGAACCACACCCCAGAGCAATGGGCGCTGTTGCTCAGGGCTTTACAGCAGTCTGAAATTCAGATCAGGGCAGTGGATTGGCAATCTGGAGCGGGAATTACCCTGCATACTGAGCTGGGCAACGTCTACCTGGGGCCGATTTCCGACCGCTTGCCCTTGCAAATTCAGACCCTCAACCAAATGCGGGATCTGCGCCGCTACTGCGAGTGTACGCCCGACGACATCGTCCAGATTGACCTCACCAGCCCCAGTGTGCCCACCTTGCAACTTACCCCCACGGCCACCCAGGAGCGCTGGAAAGACGTGCGGATGCCCTAGCTTTGCTATGAACCCGGTGCCGGCGGTGGAGGTGAACCAATTGTGGACAGCTTATCCCGGTCATCCGCCGGTGCTGCAAGGGCTGGATCTGCGGGTCGAGGTTGGGCAACATCTGGGGGTGATCGGCCCCAATGGCGCGGGTAAAACTACCCTGTTCCTCACCCTCTGCGGCCTGTTGCCCCCCTGCTCTGGCCAGGTGAGTTTGTTTGGCCAGCCGCTGCGGCCCGGCCAGTTTCGCCCTGAGGTGGGGTTGGTGTTTCAGGATCCCAACGACCAACTGTTTGCCCCATCGGTGGCCGAAGATGTGGCCTTTGGACTGCGCAATTTGGCCCGTCCTGAGGCGGAGATTGCGGCTGCCGTTCAGGCCGCCCTGCAGATGACCGGCACCCTCCATTTGGCCGATCGTCCCCCCCATCACCTCTCTGGTGGGGAAAAGCGCATGGTTGCCATTGCCGGGATCCTGGCGATGCAGCCCCAGTTGGTGCTCTACGATGAGCCGACGGCCAACCTCGATTTGCGAGCCCGGCGCCGGTTGATAGTTTTTTTGCAACAGGCCGCCCACACTTTTCTGCTGGCTTCCCACGATCTGGAGCTGATCCTGGAGGTGTGCGATCAGGTCATCCTGTTGGATCAAGGGCGGATCTGGGCCCAGGGATCCCCGGCCCACCTGATGGGCCGAGCCGACCTCATGGAAGCCCACGGCCTGGAAGTGCCCCCCTCGCTGCGCCGATAACGACAAAAGTTGAAAAGATATCAAGAATTATTTTTAAGCTGACAACATTTTTGCCTCTCTTAATAAAAAGCTATCGTGCTAATTAAAAATATTGATTTTCGTCCAGGATTAAATAGGGATATCATTTTGTTAAGTCGGGGATCCCTTCTCTGAGCTGTCCTAGTCAATTTTGTATGATCGATTTTGTACAAGAAAGATGTGGACTTAGCTCAGAGTTGGCAGCTTTGCCCGCCTGAGTGACAGTTGCGCTTAACCCTGATGGCTCCTACAACCTTTTCCGACTTCAGTCTGAGGTCTGCGGCTGGGCAGAGCCTTCTCCCCTCAGAGGGGGGTCTCTGGTGGCTGGGGTAGGTGTCGCCGGGAAAAGCTGTCAATCGAGATTTGGGCAGAGGATCTCTCTGATGAAATCGAAAGGAGATTGCATGAGCGAACCCAACAAGCGAGATCAATTTGCCTTGTTGCTGGGTTCGACAACGTTCAGGAACTGAGTGTGTTCAAAAGTGGAGAGTTGATATGCCTATTGCAGTTGGAATGATCGAAACCCGCGGGTTCCCGGCAGTGGTAGAAGCTGCCGACGCCATGGTCAAGGCAGCCCGCGTTACCCTGGTGGGTTACGAGAAAATCGGCAGCGGTCGGGTCACCGTGATCGTGCGGGGGGATGTCTCGGAGGTGCAAGCCTCGGTGGCTGCCGGTTTGGAGTCTGCCAAGCGAGTGAGCGGGGGTGAGATTCTCTCCCACCACATCATTGCCCGTCCCCACGAGAACCTGGAGTTTGTGTTGCCCATCCGCTATACCGAGGCGGTAGAGCAGTTCCGCACCTAGTCCCCACTTCAGTAAAGTTCGCACCCCAGAAAGTTCGCACCCCACTTTCACTTTCAGCGTAAGGAGTACCTATGGCTATTGCAGTTGGAATGATCGAAACCCTGGGCTTCCCGGCAGTGGTAGAAGCTGCCGACGCCATGGTCAAGGCAGCCCGCGTTACCCTGGTGGGTTACGAGAAAATCAGCAGCGGTCGGGTCACCGTGATCGTGCGGGGGGATGTCTCGGAGGTGCAAGCCTCGGTGGCTGCCGGCATTGACTCGGTGAAGCGGGTGAACGGCGGCCAGTTGTTGTCTTGGCACATTATCGCCCGTCCCCACGAGAACCTGGAGTACGTGTTGCCCATTCGCTACACCGAGGATGTGGCTCAGTTCCGCGAAGGGGTAAATGCCATCCGTCCCTTCACCCGTCCCTGATGCGTATTGCCATTGTGCGGGGCACCGTCACCAGCACTCAAAAGGATCCCAGCTTGACGGGCGTGAAGTTTTTGTTGGTGCAGTACGTCGATCTCGAGGGCCAGCCGCAACCCGATTACGCTGTGGCTGCCGATCCGGTGGGGGCCGGCATTGACGAGTGGGTGCTGGTTAGCCAAGGCAGTGCCGCTCGCCAGCCGCAAGGAAACCAGACTCGCCCGCTGGATGCGGTGGTGATGGCGATTATCGATACGGTCAGCGTTGGCGGTCGCTCTCTCTACAACAAGCGCGATCAACGCTAGCTGGGATCCCTTCCCTTCTCATCTCTCTTGCTGCCCTTGTCCGCCCTACTGCGTTCTAGAGGCTCACGGTTATGCCTGCTCACACCTATGCTGCACCGCCAACGCCCTGGTCTCGCCGACTGGCGGAGCCCAAGATCGATCCCACAGCCTACGTGCATTCTTTCTCCAACCTCATTGGGGATGTGCGGGTGGAAGCGGAGGTGCTGATCGCCCCGGGAACTTCCATTCGCGCTGACGAGGGATCCCCCTTCCACATCGGCGCCAGATCCAACATTCAGGATGGGGTGGTCATCCACGGCCTGGAACAGGGGCGGGTGATAGGAGAAGACGGCCAACCCTACTCCGTTTGGATTGGCAGAAACACTTCCATTGCCCACATGGCTCTGATCCACGGGCCGGCCTACGTGGGCAACGACTGCTTTATTGGCTTCCGCTCGACGGTGTTCAACGCTCGGGTTGGGGATGGCTGCATCATCATGTTGCATTGCCTGATCCAGGATGTGGAGATCCCCCCAGGCAAGTACGTGCCTTCTGGATCCATCATCACCACCCAGGCCGAGGCCGACCGGCTGCCCGACGTCCAGGATAGCGATGCCAAGTTTGCCCAACACGTGATCGGCATCAACCAAGCCCTGCGAGAGGGCTACCAGTGCAGCGAAAACCTCGTCTGTATCGCTCCCATCCGCAACGAACTGCAGCGCACCTCTAACTCAACGGCTACGGAGACGGCACCCATGACTCATTCTTCCCATCGCGGCAATGGCCGGAACGGCGGCGGATCCCCTCTCAAGCCGGAGGTGGTGGAGCAAATTCGTGCCCTGTTGGCCCAAGGCTATCGCGTGGGGCTAGAGTATGCCGATGCTCGCCGCTTCAAAACCTCTTCCTGGCAAAGCGAAAGCCCAATCACCAGCACCCACGAGGCGGAGGTGGTGCGATCGCTGGGGGCCATCCTGGCGGAGCACCAGGGAGAATATGTGCGCCTACTGGGGATCGATCCCAAGGCCAAACGGCGGGTGCTGGAGCAAATCATCCAAACCCCCGATGGGCCGGCGCTGGTTTCTGGGATGCCCAGCCGCGTCTCGGCAGCCGCTGCCCCGAGTTCTGGCACATCCGGCCCTCAGTCTGGCTCAGGGCTAGAGGAAGAAATCCGAACGCTGTTGGCGCAGGGGTATCGCATTGGCCTGGAGGTGGCCGATGCCCGCCGCTACCGCACCTCTTCTTGGCAGACCTTGGGCAATTTGAGCGGTCAGCCGCAGGAGATTCTAGCCGCTGTTCAGGCTGCCCTAGCAGAGCACCAGGGAGAATATGTGCGCCTGTTGGGGATCGATCCCAAAGGCAAACGGCGGGTGCTGGAGAAGGTCATTCAAACCCCGCAAGGCCAGGTGAGCAGCAGTCCTGCAGGAACCGGCGTGGTGGCAGATACGGCTCCTGCGGCAGGGAGCAGTGCCGGCCTGGATCTGGAGGTGCAGGAGGAGGTGCATCGGCTGCTGGCTCAGGGCTATCGCATCGGCTACGAATATGCCGACGAGCGCCGCTTCAAAACCTCTTCCTGGCAGAGTGGGCCGGCCATTCGCGCCACCCGCGGGCCAGAGGTGTTGGCTAAGCTGACGGCTGCCCTGGCGGAGCACCAGGGAGAATATGTGCGCCTGCTGGGGATCGATCCCAAAGGCAAACGGCGGGTCTATGAGCGCATCATCCAAACCCCTAGCGGAAAATCTGCTGCTGCTGCCGCGGCTCCTGCTTCTGCCCCCAAGGGATCCCCTTCTGGCACCCGCCTCAGCGCCGAGGTGGTGGCTCAGGTGCAGCAGTTGCTCAGCCAAGGCTACCGCATCGGCACCGAACATGCGGACAAGCGCCGTTTTCGCACGTCTTCCTGGCAAAGCTGTAGCCCCATCGAGGCCACCCAAGTGCCGCAAGTGGTGGCAGCTCTGGAAGCCTGTCTGGAGGAACATCGCGGCGAATACGTCCGCCTGCTGGGTATTGACCCAAAAGCCAAACGGCGAGTGCTGGAGCAGATCATCCAAACCCCTTGAGGGATCCCAGCTTTTTTTGACCTCTGTTGGTTCAAGCCCAACCCCCCAGCGATGAGGAGCACTTTGTTGGCCTCTACTTTGCCCAACTCCATGACGCTCCGCGCCTTGCCTGGCCAGAACGACGAAACTCGCTATTTTGTCAGTGGTGAGGTACAGGTGGAAGCCGGGGCGGGGATTGGGGCAGGGGTGCTGCTGCGGGCCAACCCCGGCTGTCGAATTCACATCGGGCGCGGCGCGTGTATCGGCATGGGATCCGTTCTGCACGCCTGTGGGGGATCCCTCATCGTGGAGGCGGGAGCAACCTTGGGAATGGGGGTGCTGGTGATCGGGCAGGGCACCATCGGCAAAAACGCCTGCATCGGCTCAGAAACCACGGTGCTGAATTGTTCGGTGCTCAGCCAAGCAGTCATTCCCCCCGGCTCGCTGCTCGGGGATCCCACCTATGGTTTCGATCTCCAGGAGGCGGGCGGCAGCAAGCTCACCCCGGCAGAGCCCTCGCCGGCGGCAGTGGAAATGGCTCCAGAGATGTCGCCTGAGCCGTCTCCCCCACCCAGTTCTCCGGTGGCCAATGTTGAAAAGCAAACCCGCCGTTGGCACCAAGAAAAATCCGACTCCCCAGAGACCAAAACCCATAAGCTCAATGGGATCCCTGGCCATTGGGAATTGGATCGCCTCTTGAGCAAGATTTATCCCCATCGACAGGTGCTCTCCTCTGGGGATAGCCGGATCTGATGGCTAAACTGGCGTGAGTAGTTAGGATGCCGATGTCAACCTCCCTGGGCCTGATTCAGACGCGCAGCTTTCCGGTCATCGTGCGCATTGCCGACGCTATGACCAAGTCGGCAGGCGTGACGCTGATCGGCTTTGAGAAAACCTCGGGGGGCTATTGCACAGCCATTGTGCGGGGGGGAATTGCCGATGTGCGCATTGCCATTGAGGAGGGAATTGAGCTGGCCCGCCAGTTCGAGCAAGAGGAGATCTCCAGTTTGGTGATCCCGCGCCCCCTGCCCAACTTGGAAGTGGTGCTGCCGATCAGCAGCAAGCTGTCTCAACTGGCACAAAACCGCGGCTACAGCCGCCTCAGTAACTTGGCCGTGGGCCTGCTGGAAACTCGCGGCTTCCCGGCAATGGTGGGAGCTGCCGATGTCATGCTCAAAACCGCGGATGTCCAACTGGCGGCCTACGAGACCATTGGGGATGGCCTATGTACGGCCATTATCCGCGGTACAGTGGCCAACGTGGCCATTGCCATCGATGCCGGCATGTACGAAGCAGAGCGCATTGGGGAATTGCACGCGGTGGCAGTGATCCCCCGCCCTCTGGACGAACTGGAGCAAGCGCTGCCCGTGGCCAGTTGTTTTGTTGCTCAACCGGTTACCCTGCCGGTAACCCTTCCTCAAGTTCAGGAACAGGAAGTGCAGCGCAACGATACGGCTGTGGAACGGATCCCTGTTTATCTGGAGCCGCCTGAAACTCCCTAGCCCCCTGAGCAATCCATCTGTTGCCCAAGAAAGCCGAGCAGGGCAGAACGGAAAAATGCTAGGCTACTGAAAGACCTGGGTCCGTGCAGCTCCGACGCCCAAACCGTGTCAGGATCGGAAGATAGCAGCACCACGGGATGCTCTGAGCAGGCGCGTCAACCCGGGTCGCCCTTTGCTACCCCACTTTCCTCTCTGCTGGGTCATTCCCCTTCTCGCCTTTCTCCCCCTTGTCCTAGCAATGTCCGAGACAGACAATCCCCTCGCCAACTGGGCTCAAAAAGCCTTTTACTTCGGCATGGGTTTGGCGGCTGTGGCGGCGGATAATGCTGCCAAGGTGGCCAGCAAAGCGGGTATCCGTCTGATGGAGTTGCGCAAGCAGGCGCAAGCTTTGGTGGACGAGCTGGTGGAGCGGGGGGCGATGACCGCTGAAGAGGCGCGGGCTTACATGGATGCCATCGCCGCCAACGCCAACCGCAAGGGAGAAGACAGACAAACTGCCGGTCCCCGCAAGATCACCATCGACGACATTAGCAATGCCGAGGGCGAGGCAGGCACGGCCATCGAACTTTCAGAAGCGGCCCGTTTGCGCCAGAAGATCGCCGAATTGCAAGCTGAGTTGGATCGCATCAAGGGCAAATCTTGAGCGGAAGGACAGCCCGGCAGGAAGGTAGGAATGCATTGCTTCCTAGCTCCTCTCCCCTTTTGCATAGCGGAAGCGGTACCGCAGAGCACTTGGGAAGTGTCTCAACCTAACTTGAAATGACCCTAAAGATTGAGGCTACCGTCAGGTGGATCGTCTCTGTGAAGTGTTAGGGATCCTCATCCTTGTAGAGCGAGGAGCAGGTCAAGCTGATTCATTTCCAAACTGCAGAAAAGATAAGGGCGTCTGCCGGGTGGGCAGGAGCGTCTCAATCGAGTCTCAATCAAACTGGGTTGAGTTTGAGCTCAGGCAGCAGGAATGAGGATCCCGTCTTCCGAGAGAAACCGGGAGCTGAGAAAGGGACGCAGCGCCTTGGGAATGCGAATCGAGCCATCCGGCTGTTGGTGATTTTCCAGCAGGGCAGCCAGAGAGCGCCCCACCGCCAAGCCAGATCCGTTCAGGGTGTGGACAAACTGGGTGCCTTTCTGGCCGGCTTCTTTGTAGCGCAGGTTAGCACGGCGGGCCTGAAAGTCCCAGCAGTTGGAGCAACTGGAGATCTCGCGGTATTGATTTTGGGAGGGGAACCACACCTCCAAGTCAAAGCAGCGGGCTGCCGCAAAGCCCAAATCGCCGCTACACAGCTCCACCACCCGGTAGGGCAGCTCCAGCATCTGTAAGATGGCCTCGGCATCCTGCACCAGCTTCTCGTGTTCGGCTTCCGATTGATCTGGGCGAGTGACCTTGACCAGCTCCACTTTTTGAAACTGGTGCAACCGGATCAGCCCCTTGGTGTCGCGGCCATAGCTGCCCGCCTCACGGCGAAAACAAGGGGTGTAAGCACAGAAGTAAAGAGGGAGGGACTCCGCAGGGATTACCTCATCCCGGTACAGATTGGTAAGGGGAACTTCCGCCGTCGGGATCAGCCACAGGTCGTCGTCAGCACAGCGAAAGCTGTCTTCGGCAAACTTGGGCAACTGCCCCGTCCCCTGCAAAGCGGCGCTGTTGACCAAAAAGGGTGGGATCACCTCGGTGTAGCCGGCTGCAACGTGGCGCTCCAGCATCATGGCAATCAAAGCCCGTTCCAGGGCCGCGCCCGCCCCTACCATAGCCACAAAGCGGCTTTGGGCCACTTTGACCGCACGGCCAATCTCCAGCAACCCCAGTTTTTCGGCAATCTCGTCATGGGGAAGGACAGGATGGGCCGGCTTTAGCTCCTCACCCCAGCGGCGCACCTCTACATTGTCGGCCTCATCTCGGCCAACCGGCACGCTGGGCAGGGGCAAATTGGGCAGGGTAAGCAGCCGAGCACGAATCTCCTCTTCCAGCTCCCGTTCCTGCTGCTCCAGTTGGGCAATCTCGGCCTTGAGATCCACCCCCCGCTGCCGGAGGGCCGCCACTTCGGGGCCTTGGGGATCCGCCCCCTGGCGGAGGATCTCGCCGACTTTTTTGCCGAGGCTGTTGCTTTCGGCCTGCAGGGATCCCTTGCGGGCCTCCAACTGCCGCCGCTCCCGATCCAACTGCAGGATCCCGTCCAGATCGACTGTGGCCCGGCGGTTTTGCAGGGCTTGGCGTACCTGTTCAGGGCGATCCCGCAGCAGCTTCAGATCCAGCACAGAGACGGCCTACACTTAGCTCCAGATATCCGACCTATTTCTTTAGCCAGCTAAACATGGCCCGCAGCTCCCTGCCCACCTGTTCAATGGGGTGTTCGGCCTCGCGGCGCCGCATCGCAGTAAGCCCTGGCTTGCCGGCCTGATTTTCCAAGACAAATTCACGGGCAAATTGGCCGCTTTGAATCTCGGCGAGGATGCGTTTCATCTCGGCGCGGGTTTGCTCCGTAATGATGCGGGGGCCACGGGTGTAGTCGCCGTATTCTGCCGTGTTGGAGATGCTCTGGCGCATTTTTTCCAGGCCGCCCTCGACGATGAGATCCACGATCAGCTTCACCTCGTGCAGGCACTCGAAGTAGGCCAGTTCCGGCTGGTAGCCCGCTTCCACCAAGGTTTCAAACCCCGCTTTGATCAGAGCCGTCAGCCCACCGCAGAGCACCACCTGCTCGCCAAAGAGGTCGGTTTCGGTCTCTTCCCGGAAGGTGGTTTCCAAAATGCCGGCCCGCGTGCCACCGATGGCTTTGGCATAGGCCATGGCCCGCTCCCGTGCCATTCCCGAGGCATCTTGATAGACGGCAAACAGGCAGGGCACCCCTTCCCCCGCTTGGTAGGTGCGCCGCACCAAGTGCCCAGGGCCTTTGGGGGCAACCATGATGACATCCACGTCTGCCGGCGGCTGGATCTGCCCGAAGTGAATGTTGAAGCCATGGGCAAAGAGGAGCACGTTCCCCGGCTGCAGGTGGGGACGGATTTCGCCCTGGAAAACGGCCTTTTGCACTTCATCGGGCAGCAAAACCATTACCCAATCGGCGGCAGCGGCAGCATCCGCCACCGTTTTGACCATTAAGCCGTCTTGCTCGGCTTTGGGCCAGGAAGGGCTGCCAGGGTAAAGGCCAACGATGACCTGGACACCGCTATCGCGCAAATTGAGGGCGTGGGCGTGGCCTTGGCTGCCATAGCCGATGATGGCAACGGTTTTATCGGCCAAAGGCTCCAGGTTGGCGTCGGTGTCGTAGTAGAGGCGGGCCATGGTCGAGCAGGGCGTGAGCAGGTGCTTGACTAGGATAGCAGGATTGGATCCAACTTGCTGACCTCAAGCGCCGTGATGAACAGTTTTCACCCACCTTAGGCGCTTGGGCTGTACACACATGCGAGCGGTTGTGGCGATCATAACCGGCAGCCAGTGGAGCATGTAGACCAAGCCCAGGGCGGTGTGCCACCAAAGTCGCCGTCCGCGCAAGCCCTCCACCTGGCGTAGCCCCCGGTAAAAAGCCACCGTCAGGCAGCCCATCACCAGAGCGTTCAAGGGGAGCAGCACCGAGGAGTGGCCCGCCAACAGCACCCAGAGGGTGTCGGGAACCAAGGCCATCGGCAGCAAGTACTGAGAAATAAAGAAGGCCCAGAGATCTACTGTTTTGGCCATCCCCATGCGGCGACCGAGGATCCCTGGCCAGTAGTCGAGATAGCGCTGGTAGCCCCCTTCCGCCCAGCGGCAGCGCTGGTGCCAGAGACTTTTCCAAGAGGTGACCCCTTCTTCGACGATGGCCGGCTCCGTCAGAAAGGCGATATCTACGCCCGCCAGGTGCAGCTTGAAGGTGAGATCCAGGTCGTCAGTGAGGGTGCTCTCATTCCAGCCGCCGCACTTTTCCAAGACATCTCGCCGCACCAGTTGGCCATTGCCGCGTAGCTCGCCAATGCCCCTCACGGCCACGCGCTGCTGCTGAAAATAAGCGTCGGAGGCCATTTCCGCCACCTGCCCCAGAGTCCAGAAGTTGACGTTGGGGTTGCTCAGGGCCTTGCGCACCTGGACAGCGCCTACCGTCCGTCTGCTGAAACGGCTGCGCAGGCTTCCCACTTGAACAAACAAGGGCAGAGTGCGGGCAAGAAAATCCGAAGGCACCACAGCATCGGCATCGCAGACCAGGATGATCTCCCCTTGGGTGAGGGGCAGTACCTCGTTGAGGGCGCCGGACTTACCCCCGCCCCGCCCCGGCTGCCGCCGGTAAACCCGCAGATGGGGGATCCACTTTTGGGCTTCCCGCAGAACTTCAGGGGTGGCATCGCTGCTGTTGTCGTCGATGGCCCAGAGCTCCAGATGGCTGGTGGGGTAACGGAGCTGGGTCAAGCTGTGCAACAGCCGTGGGAGCACTGCGCTCTCATTCTTGGCTGGGATCAACACAGCCACACGGGGCAAGGCCAGCCCGCCCAACTCAGAAAGCCCGCTCTGCCCATCCCGTTGCATTGGCAGGACAGAGTCATTGTTGTTAGGGTCATCGCTGTTATCTGTTGACCTGGGATCCCGGCGGGTCGCAGCGGCAGGAGGAAGTCTCAGAGGGGGCAGGGAGGTCGCCGGTTGCAGGCGAAATAAGCGGCTAATGTGGATCACCATGAACGTGGCCAAACCAACGGTGATCCAACGGGCCGTCGGCACCACATGCATCAGGCTGACCAACCCCCACACCATGGCCAGAACCAGCAGAGCCTTGAGACGGCGGCGCTGGGCCGAGGTGAGCAACCAATCGGGAAGATGAAGATCCTCGAGAGGCTCTGGCTCTGACCAGACGAACTCAGACATGGGAATCCTCCCCCGGCCGGCAATGTTACCCAACCTCGCCAGCCTGTGCGAGCGTTAACCCAAAGGCTGTTAAGAGGTTGTTACCTATTGTCACCCATTGTGTTGGCGAAACGGAGTTCTCGAGAACCTACAGGCGAGAAAAATTGGGGATCCCGACTGCCGCTTCTCCGGCAAGGGGGTGAGTAGCCTATGGGTTACCGCGAATCTCTTTGATCACCCCATCTTCCAGAAGGATCTCGACCTGCATTTTCTGGATCAGGTTGTCTCCTTTTTGGACTCGGAAGAAGCTCTCCACATTGCCCTGCAGCACTTCTTGGTTAAGCTCCAGGGTGCTCAGTTGGTTGATCTGCTGCAACAATTGGTTTTTCTGATCCAAGAGGCGGATTTTCTGCTCGTTCACGCGGCTTTTCACCGCTTCCACCTGTTGGAGCACTTGGGGGCTGTTGGGGTTGGGGCTCTGTTTCTCCAGTTCGGCAATAGCCCGCTTGCCCTGAAACTCCAGTTGTTGCATCTGAGCATCGGTGGCTTCGATCTGCCGCTCTAATTGCTCCTGCATTTCCTTTTTCCAAAGGGGTGTGACCACCACCTTAACGGGAATGTTGCGTTTGAGCAGTAATTGAGTGCCGTTGCTGACGTTGTTTTCTTCCATAAGACTCATCCAGGCAGACGACCAACCAAACCAGGGGCTTGTGCCCATTGTAGAAAGCTCCCCTCAAAAGCTCTGGGGTTGGGGAAGAGGAGCTTGACAGACCGGATCCTCCCCCGCCGAGCCGGAGAATCCATCTACTTATCCTACCGGCTGGGATCCCTGCGGTAAAGTCCTGATTTCGGGAAACTGCAATTTTGGTTAAGGATCTTAAAGGCCGCCGCCTTGCCCTGGCACAGATTCGGCTAGCGTGAGAGACAGTGTTCTTTTTTGCGGCAGCCATGAGCGAACGGGCCTCGACCCCTTCCAAGCCCTCTGCTGGGATCACCGAGCCGGTGCGGATTGCCTCTCGAAAAAGCGAGTTGGCTTTGGTGCAGACCCAGTGGGTGATGGGTCAGTTGCAAGAACACCATCCGGGATTACCTCTGGAGCTCAACACTCTCTCCACCCAGGGAGACATCATCCTGGATGTAGCCCTGGCCAAAATTGGAGACAAAGGTCTCTTTACCAAGGAATTGGAGGTTAGCCTGCTCAACGGCAGCAGCGACTTGGCGGTACACAGCCTTAAAGACTTGCCCACTCGCCTGCCGGAGGGCTTGGTGTTGGGGGCGATCACGCGGCGGGAGGATCCGTTGGACGCTTTGGTGGTGGGGGAAAAGTTCCGGGATTACCGACTGGCCACCCTGCCAGAGGGGACGGTGATCGGCACTTCATCGCTGCGGCGGCTGGCCCAACTGCGCCATGCCTTTCCCCACTTGCACTTTAAGGATGTGCGGGGCAACCTCAACACCCGCTTGGCCAAGCTGGAGAGGGGAGAGTACGACGGCCTTATTTTGGCAGTGGCCGGGTTGAAGCGCCTGGGCAAAGCCGACCGGATCCACGAGGTGCTGGATCCCGGCGTGTCTCTGTACGCGGTTGGCCAGGGATCCCTGGGAATCGAGTGCCGGCAGGGAGATGAGCGGATTCTGGAGCTTATCCGACCCTTGGCGGATGTGGAAGCGACGGCGCGCTGTTTGGCCGAGCGGGCCTTCTTGCGGGCTTTGGAAGGAGGGTGTCAAGTGCCCATTGGCGTTCACAGCCAAGTCCAAGGGGAGGAGCTGCACCTAACCGGTATGGTGGCCGACCTGGATGGCCGGCGGCTCATCCGCGACAGCCAAATGGGATCCGTAGCCGACCCGGAAGCGGTGGGGGTAGCTTTGGCAGAAAAGCTAAAACGGCAGGGGGCCGACGAGATTTTGCAAGCCATTTTTGCCCAGGCCCGCCGTTAGGCTTTTCCATCCTTTCTGAGTAAGCTTTGAGGTCTGCAGCCAGGGGGAGTTGAAGAAAAGGGGGGCACGGAAGTCCCCCCTAAGGCAAATTTCACTCAACTTCAAATGGGAAATTCGCATTCGCAGCAGCAGTATCTAAGCTCTAGCTTAGCTTCCAAAACCGCCGTATCATCTTGAACTACTAAGGTCACTCGGTTGTTGGCAATCTCTGCCGGCGAGAGGGTTAGAGTTTTGGTGAAGGTTTGGCCAGGCGGAATTGGGGTAGGCGGACTTGAGAAAGTATACAAAAACCCCGCTTGAGTTGAAGTCCCGCCGTTGAATAGGTAGTACCTGTCGTTCCCGGCATTAGGAGCTGTGTTACTTGTTGCCTGCAAGTTATTGCGATAGGTAAACGTAAGGGTGCCTCCCATCCGGCAGCCTATTCTACAAGGGGGGCTCCATTGGAAGGTATGAGCAAAGAGTTTATTGGCTTGGCGCTCTCCCCAGTTGACTGTCCCGAAAGGGCCCTGGAGAGTTGTCCAAATGTTGGGGTGAAGCTCCGATTGCAGGGGGGAAGCAGGGTTTGGCGGAGGAGCGCTGAGGGTTACTGAGCGCAACACCATGGGTCTCGAGCACGGAAGGCCAGGCAGAGGTCTTGGCGAAGGGGGGAAAGGAACCTGGCGGAATAGCTCATCTACAGTTTCTAAGGATTCTGCCGGAGCTATGGGAACTGGGGAGGGTATCGATCTAGGCACAGAAGGCATAGGCTGCCTAGCTGGCTCCGGGGCCTGAGCCACTAAAAGATGATCTTCAGCCAAGGCAACACCCGAAAGAGAACCACTCTCCCAAAGGGGCGTAAGTAGCAAAGCCAAAATGCCCAAACGCAGTCCTACTTCTCATTTGTATTCTCCAAATCTTGATAGAGATGCCCACTTCCTTCTCAGCTCAAGCCAAAGCTGAGAATTTACTAGCAAAGACATTGGCGAATACAAGCAGGTTCCTTAAACTTTGTAAATTCTTGTGAATTCCAGCTCAATTCCAGCTTTTTCCTTTGCTTGATCATGTAGCGGGGCTTGGCTTCCTAGAAGGGCAAGAATTAGAGACGGGAGAAAATCCGCCGCTCAAACTTCAGCCCAATCCAGATCACCCCGATCCCACAGGCCACCAACACCGCCGACTTGGCCAACAGGCCGGTTGGGTACTCGAAAAAGCGGGTCAGCACCACCAGGGTTAGCCCCAACAGTCCCTGCCAGAAGCGCCCCCGCCGCCCTTGCTGTAGCCCTTCCCAGCAGAGCACTGCTGACAGCCCCAGCAACAGCAAGGTCACTATCCAGGGGGCAAAGAGGACCAAGGCTGCTCCTGCCGTCACGTTCAAAGGCACAGAGCTGCCGATCCCCAGCAAAAGCGCCAAGGCAACCAGAGAAATCAGAACAGCAGCATCCTTCAGCCAAGACGAAACGGGCTGGGATCCCTTCTCCTGCCAACCCTGCCACCAGCTCCAACCGGCTAGCAATAGCAATCCTGCTGCCGACAGGCCCGCCCAGGGATCCCCAACGTTCCAGAGGGGATCCTCGGAAAGATCGACCCACCTCCCGACAAAGCTCCAGACATAGAGCAGGACACCCAGCCCCAGCAGAGCCAAGTTCTGGGCTGTCGGGGCCAAATCCAAGCCTTGCTCCAGCTCGCCGGGAAGCTCTGGATCCCTTCCTTCAGTTAAAACCCGGCTTAGCCAAGGCTTATGGCGTTGGTGCCACAGACCCAACCCCCACACAACTGCAACACCAAGCAGATGCAAAAGGGTTAAACCTTGGAAAGAGCTGCCCAAACGCTCGGCTAACCCTTGCAACGCCAGGCCAAAGTTCACCACGGCCAGGGCAAAAACCCAGCGAGAGCAACACCAATAGGCCAGAGGAACCAGCAGGCCCAGGGTCAACCAAGGATAGAGGATGACTCTAGTCAATAATAAGCTCAACTATACTGAAAATAATGTATAATATGCTCAGTACGGATTACTACCAGTTGATCTTTCTGTTTACTTTCGAGTCTGCCAACATGGTAGCCAAAGCAAAGCAGAAAATTGGTAGTAAGACGACACGGAAACTGCGCTTTGGGTATTCTACTCAAAGCTTTGCGGGATACCGCCATTCTGGTTGGAAACAAACAGAATGCTATCGCTGCATAGTTGAACAGTGATGTTCAGCAGTGTTCAGCGTAAATGTATCAGGAAGTTGACAGTCCCCCAATCCACGAAGTCGGCTACCATCCCCGAGCCCAGCAGAAGGCAGGCCAGTACACCACTGGGGCTGTGACGCAAGCCGTAGGCCATGGCCAAACCGCCCATCCCCCAGGCCCAAAACAGGCCTGCCGCGGATCCGCCAAGCTGAACCCACTGCGCCATCAGGCCAATACAGGCTCCCAGGGTCAGTTCACCGGCTATCAGCAGGGCGCTACCCAGACGCTGGGATCCCTGCTGCCAAACCTGGAAGCCAGCCACCTGCAGCCCTACCATGAGGGCCAAGCACCCCCAGGCTCTGGCCCAGCGGGGAATGGCAGCCCAGTTGGCCGCCACAAAGGAGATCACCCCTAGGCCCACCAGAACTGCGCCAAACAGCAGCAGCACCAGGGCAAATCGCCCGCCGGCTGAGCGTTGCAAACTCTCCAGTTGGTAATACGCCCACAGCCGATCCCGCTGCTCAGGTTCAATCAACCCCTGCTCCACCCAGGCATCCAGCAGGTTGGCCAGTTGGCGGCGGAAACGCTCGCCGGGGTAGGGGGGGCGGGGAGAGGTCATGGCGGGATCCCGACAAGCGAAAGGAGGCTCGGGCGTTAAAGGAGTGGGATCGCTGAGGCGATTATAGTCCCTCACCCCTGGCTCCTCTCCCTCTATGAGAGAAGGAATTGGGATCCCACTGCCTGAAGCACCCGCTGCAACACCTCCTGGTAGCCAGCCACCGGATCCCCCAGATCAAAGCGAAAGAGATCCTTGTCCAGCACCCGCGGCTCAGATCCCCCCCGATCCCAAAGGCGGCAGGTGTCGGGGCTAATCTCATCCGCTAGCCAGATCTGCCCTTGCTCGTCCAGGCCAAACTCCAGCTTAAAGTCCACCAACTCTAGGCGGCAGCTTCGCCAGAAAGCCTGCAGATGGTTGTTGATGGCCAAAGCCAGGGATCCGAGGCGCTCCACCTGCTCCGGCGTGGCCAACTGCAATAGGCGGATGTGGTCGGGGGTTACCAGGGGATCCCCTAGGGCATCGTTTTTGTAATAGAACTCCACCAGCGGCGGCTCGATGGGAAGGCCCTGCTCCAGGCCCAGCCGTCGGCAGAGGCTACCCGCTGTGCGGTTGCGCACCACCACTTCCAAAGGCAGGATGTGCAAGGCTCGCACCTGCATCTCGGTGGGGCCGGTTTGGGCCAAGAAATGGTTGGGGATCCCTTGCTGCGCCAGGTAGGCAAACACATGGCTGGAGACGGTGCAATTCACCTCTCCCTTGCCGGCGATGGATCCCCGCTTTTGGGCGTTGAAGGCCGTGGCGTCGTCTTTGTATTGGCAAAGATAAACCCTGGGATCGGCAGTGCGGTAGATGCGCTTGGCCTTGCCCTCGTAGAGCAGCTCTTGGGGGGAGAATGGCATACGCTAACCCCTAGTATCCGGCCAACCGTCCGCGGATCCCTTGCCAGAGGGTAATGGCCAGGATGCGCAGATCCAGCCACAGCGACCAGTTTTGCACATAGTAGAGATCATACTGGGTGCGGCGGGCAATGCTGGTATCTCCCCGCAGGCCGTGGATCTGGGCCCAGCCGGTGAGGCCACTTTTTACCAAATGCCGATCCGGATACTTGGGGATCTCCTGGCTAAACTGCTCGACAAAGTAGGGCCGCTCTGGGCGGGGGCCCACTAGGCTCATTTCCCCTTTCAGGACGTTCCACAGTTGGGGCAGCTCGTCCAGGTTGGTGCGGCGCAAAAAGGCTCCTATCTTGGTTCGGCGCGGATCCCCGGGGCGCGTCCAGCCCGGCTGGCCGGCTGCCTCAGCATCCACTCGCATGGTGCGGAACTTGGCAATCCAAAAGCGACGCCCGTCCAAGCTCACCCGCTCTTGCCAATACAGAATGGGGCCAGGACTGCTGCAGGCTACCAGCAGGGCAATAATCAAAAACAGAGGGCTAAGCAAGATCAGGCCCAGGGAAGCTCCTAGGATGTCTACAGCTCGCTTGAGGAACCGGTTGTGGGCGTAGCGCAAAGGGGGCTGGCGCAGAGTCAGCAGAGGGATCCCGTCGAGAGACTGCAGGCTGAAGTTCACCGTTAAAAAACTTAAGATATCCGGCACCAAGCGCACCTGCACCGACAATGTTTGCAAACTGAGCAACAGAGGAGCAGTTGCCAGCTCCGGTTGCCCAAACCACACCTCCTGCACTTCTGGGTGGGCTTGCAGATAGGCAATCAAATGGACCAGATCCAGACGCTCAAGAGCCGACCAGGAAGGTTCAGGCTGACTGCACAAGCGGGAGAGGGTTCCTGGCGGAGTCCTGGCGGCAGACTTAACCCCGTCAGAGGTAGGGCGGGCGGTGTTCAGTACTGGATATGAGTCTGGCCGGGGATCCCCATCCTGGGACGGGAGATCTTCCCCGCAAGAGCCTTGCCCCACGCCTGCCCAGGCGACTACCTGGAAGCCCAACTGCGGGGATCGCTGCAATCGCTCCAACACTTCCGCCAACACCGACCAGGATCCCACCCAGATGACCTGCCGCCGACCGTAGCCCCTAGAGCACAACCAGCCCATGCCCAGCCGCAACCCCACCCGTACCAAAGTCAAACTCAGCAGAGCCATCAAGCCGGCGTAGCCCACCACCAGCCGCGACAAAGAGACCGAGCGAACGAAAAAGGCCCCTGCCAGCACCAAACCAAACGTCAATCCCAACCCCACCAGCAAACTGGCCCATTCTTCAAAGCGAGACAAGCGCTTCGACTCACCGTATCCGCCTAAGCCCGCCTGAATGCCCCAATAACTGAGGGCGGTCAACAATCCCAAGGCCGCGTAGACATCCCAAGGCAAGAGCTGATGAGGACGCAAGCTGCGCAGCCAGTAGCCCGCCCCAAAGGCCAACCAAATACAAAGGCCATCGCCAAAACAGGCCAAGGGCACCCACAAACGATGCAGATCCAGACGAGTTTTATAGCCGCGTTCGGCCAAGGGTTATCTCCTTCGGCATCAAGACTGTTGACAATCTTACAGAAAAGATTGTGCATCTGAGGCTATTGGACAAGATCAGTGTTGACCAAAACTTGAATGGGTAGCCCTCACCAGATAATTCTATTGACGGCCCTTCCCAGCTTCAAAGGACTTCATGCTGCTGACACAAAATAAGTTCTTTAAGTAATTGGGATCCTCATCATGCAAGAGATAAAAATCCCTGTTGAGTGGGTTAAGTACCGTCGGAAAAGGCTGTTGTAGAAACTACCAGAATTGCAGACATTGGATGTCGAAACATGAGAGTTTAAGCAATGATCAAAGTACAGTCTGAGAACAGCAATGATGACAGGATACTACGATTTCGTTGCCGGGCCGGCTACTGCCAGCAGAGATACACCAAAGGGCAGAGAAAACTTAGGTATCAGATAGGCTTCTGCAGCAAAAATACCCGTCAGCAGTCGATTGAGCCAAAGCGGCGGCATTTTCAGATCTTGGCTTTCCCTCAGGCGAAGCACTTTCTGCATTATGCGGATCCCTGAAATGATTAGGAAAAGAAAACTGTTGAAGAAAACAAGGGTATAAACTTCTAGACCTGAGCTTTTAAGCAACGACAAAAGTTGCCCGCGGGTATATCGTCTCTTGTGATGATTAAGCTCATCATGTAAACTCCACAGCCACGGATAAGCCGGAACAGTTACAACTAAGTAGCCAGATGGGGTTAACCTTTGACTGAGGGCTAGGAGAGCTTCTTTGTCATTCTCCAGATGCTCCAGCACATCCAGCAAAGCAATCAAATCAAATCGTTGAGAACCAAAGGAGATCCGGTTTGGCAACTCCCCCTCTGCCACGATCCCAATACCGCGAGCTTGGGCCAGCGGCAGTGCAATTTCACTCTTTTCCATAGCCCAAACTTTGCCAAATCTGGACAACATCTCCAGGTTGCCGCCGCTACCACAGCCAGCTTCCAAAATATAAGCAGAGGGGGGAAGCGACAGGGATCCAATAACCCGACTCAGAATGTGACGGCGACCCAAAAACCACCAATGCCGGTCTTCCAAGCCTGCCATTTGCTCATAAGCTTTGGGATCCATACCCGTAACCCAACAAAAGATCAAAAACAGGATTAGCCGCAGAAGGGGTTAGCAGAGCATATCTATCTAAACTAAGTTTAGGGGGATAATCGAGCCTTTCCCCAGCGATGCTTACGATACCAGGCCGCCACGTGGGGACACCACGCTTCAAAGTGGGGCCAAATCAGTTCACACAGATGTTGAATTTCTCGTTGAGCATCTTCTTTGGCTCGTAAATCCAAAAAATGCATTAGACTACGGCAATTGAAAGAGACCACGAAGTGTTGTCGGATCCCGTAGCCAATGATGTTACGGGCATCTTCATAGGGCAATCCGCACTCTTCTACCAGGCGATAATAAGCAATGGCCTGGCTGCGATATTGCGCAAGAATGATATCCAAAGCTGCGGGGGAGATGGGCTTGCAGCCCTGGCGGGTTTTGGCTTTGCCCTCCTTGACGCTGGCAGGAACGTAAAACAAAGTTTCCAGCTCTTGCAAAGACAAGGAGGACTCCGTCCCGCCACTGTGCTCCGCAATGTGCTCCGCACCGCTGTCGCGATAGGCCTCCGGCCCGCTGACGCGATCGCTGACGCAACCGTAGCCGGTCTCGCCAACAGGAGCAGCAGTCTCGGTTGTGCTCCGCACCGCTGACGCGAACAAGAGCTTTTTGCCCAAATCGGCAATTTGCTGGCCTGTATATCGGAAGGATTGAACATCAAAAGAAATTCCCACCCGATGAGTACGGGCCTGTTGCATGACGGCGTGGGGAAAATAGCCCACCCCAAAGGTGATCTGAGGATGCTCTAGAGGCCCATAGTGGCCACGGTTGCCCTCCAGCAAATGCCGCACCACGGCCTCTCCATACTTTTCCGGGATCCGGCTTTCTGAGGTGACAAAATCAGGGCTGTAATCCTGGTGCATGGCCTGGTAGATGACCCGTTCTGGATCTGGGGTTTGATTCAGCACCACAACTTGAAACAAAGCATCCACAGGCTGCATCCCCTAGTGCTTCGCACCGCATGTTAGGATTTTGAGATCCTTGTAAGATCATATTGGCAGCGGAGAACGCCAACGGCATTGGCCTGCTCCACCACAGAGCATATTCCCTATCTGCCCCCACCCTGAGGTATTCCTTAACTCAGTGTAAGGAGAAGAGAGACCGAAACACCTTGGCTATAGGAGCCTGCGAGCTCGAGTTTCCTCTGCCAGCACCAGGCTTAGGGCCGGATTGCTGCGCAACAATCCCGCTACATAGAGGGTATAGACTTTCCCCGCCTCCAGCTGCAGGTCAAACCGCTGCAGGGGAATGCTCCGGCTGGGAGCCGACTGCACACCTGGCGCGGAGGCTGAAGGGGCTATGGCCACTTGAATTTGGGTAAAGCCGGGGCGCATAGCTTGAAAGGTGGATACTTGTCCAAACGCCAACTGGGGCAGCAGTACCCGCCCTTGCTCCCCTTGCCATTGCAGGGCCGGCGCATCAGGGGCAGCGTGGACAAACCGCACCAGGGCTTGATCAAAGGGCGGATGGATGTTGTCTTCCAGCACCAGGGCCGTCATGCGATTCGGCTCGTTGGCAGCAACCACCGAGAATACTCCCCCGCCCCTGAGATTGGCTACGGTTCTGGCCGCAACCAAAGAACTCGCAGGCTGGCCAGGGTTCTCAGGCGTTGAAAACAAAACAATGTCGTACTCGCCCGCCGGTATGCGCACGTATTCGCTCACCGAGCCATAGGCTACACCCCGAGCAGCCTTCACCCCTCCCACCTCCAAGTCAATTCGAGGGGCATTGGGGGCCACATGCACCAAGCGCACTTGGACTTCAGAAACTCCCGCAGATGCCGAAGGCATCGGGATGGCACAGCCGGACAACAGCCCCGACATCAACGATCCACCCACCACGCAGAGTACTGCGCTCACCCACTGTCGCACCATGTTCACGCTCACTCCTACTCCTCACACCCAACGCTCACCGGGGATCGAGCTGCTGTGTTCCGCCAAGCCAAGGGGCGCTCTCGCTCCCCAAAAGTTCGTATTGGCACGCCAAGGAACCTGCTCTTGTCTTACTCCACTTTTGCGCCCAATGCCATAGAGCTATGGAACGGGTTGGGATCTAGTTCCTTTTAACTAAACCAAAGGCAAATCACCGGACTCGGCCCCACCTGCAGGATCTGGGTTGGGGGCAGGGATCCCTGGCTGGGGAGACCGACGGCTAAACAAGCGGAAATAAGTGCTCACAGCCAGCTCTTTCAGGGGGAAAAGCAAGTAGGTCAGGGGGTTGATGGTGACGATGATGTTGCGGCAGTCTCGTTTGGCCTGGGCCAAGATCTGAGCGGCCACCCAATCTCCCGACATAACCCCAATGGGATTGAGCTGGCTCTTGAAGGGGCCGAGGATGAGCTTGCGCACTGTGCAGGGAGCATCGAGGCGGCGCAGAGTAACCAGATCGCCTAGGGCCCTCTTGGAGAGCTCGTAGAGGGGACTGAAAGCAGGGCTAGCCTCAGCCTCTGAGGTGTTCACCCACACCTCTTTGGTGGCCATCTCAGGGTTGCCGCGCACCGTCTGGAAGAACAGCTCCATTAGGCGCCAACTGGAGAAAGTGTTGACGGCATAGGACTGGCGGACAGACTCGGGATCCCGTTGCCTGTGGACGTTCAGGCCGTGGTTGAGCACCAAGATATCCACCCGCTCCAGCAGCTCAGCCAGGGATCCCTCTTGCCCCACCTGCCAGCGAACGGTCTCCACCGGCTGGATCTGGCCGTCCACTTCGATGTGAACCGAATCCGAATGGGAGCTGAGGGCGATGACTTTGGCCCCCTGCTGGTGAAAATGCTTGAGCAAGGCCCGGCCCAGGGTGCCGGAGGCGCCGGTGACGGCTACTCGCTTGCCTTTCAAGGAGAGACTGGTGCCCATGAGCCGATCTACGAGAGTCAGGGTGCCGCAAAAATAGGCGTTGGTATCGTCGAAGTGGTGCCGCCAGTGGTAGGCGCGGTTGACATGCCATTGGCTGGGAGGAACGGGGAAAGGCCCCGGCTGGTGGGTGATATCCGTCTGCAGGGCCAGCCCCCAACCCCGCAGCATACCAGCCACCCAGAAACTGGCCGAGTAGACCACCCCCACCGCTGCCGCCAGGCCGTACAGCAGGGATCCCTGGCCCAATACCACCACCCAAGGGATCCCGGCCAGGATCATCGTCGCCGCTTCGGGAACGTCGTGGTGCCACTGGGATTCTCGGTACAGCTGTGCATCCACCACGCTAAGGTCGGGGCGGAACAGGCGGTGGTGCAGGATGTGTTTGGGCATCAGCCAGGGCCACCGGTGGGCCAGCCAATGGCGCCCATCCCGCACGATCTCAGCCCAAAGGATGGAGGCTAGGGCGACAGCCCCCACCCCTATCCAATGACTTACGCTGCTGACATCCATAGACTCGCTTGCGGTGGCCAAACCAATCCTGAGCTCGCGGTCGCCTCTTTTATGGACTCAGTTGGCGACTCTCAAAAATCATCGCAAAAATTCTTCAAAAGATCATCTGCGAGCCCGTCTTCCTTGTCCCCAAGGGAGGGAGAGATCAAGGGGCTGCGGGCTGAAGCTCTCGGATCTCAACCGGATCTCCAACGGCCAAACCCAAAGCAGCAGCCGTCCCGCCGCGGAACTCCAGCACACCGTCCACCAACTGGGAAGGAGGCGGCCCATAGGTGGGGCAGGGTCGGGCGGGGCAGCCGGGCACATCGGCGGCAATGTACACCACCTTGCCTTGGTGAAGGAAAATGATGTCCAGGTTAATCAGAGTGTTGAACATCCAAAAAGAAGCCGGCTGGGGCGGATCAAAGGGAAACCACATGCCCCGATCCGGCGGCAAGTCGGTGCGAAACATCAGGCCCAAGCGCTGCTGCTCAGGCGTGCGGGCCACCTCTAACTCAAAGCGTTGGCCGGCAAGGGTGACTTCCGCTTCAACCGGCAGTTGCTGGGGCTGCCCTATTGCCGGGGGGGATGGGGAGAGGGCTTCCGCCACCTGAGTTTGGGAGGCGGGAGATCTCTCCGGGGCAGCAGTACACCCCAAGCCGGATCCCAGGAGCAGTAGAGCCAGGCCCAAGGCGACTCTGCACCCTTTTGGAACGTGTATCGTGAACAGAACCATGTGGCGCTCTCCTGTGCAGGCTTCATCCTATCGCGCCAGACGCTGCTGCTGCGACTTGACCAGCCAGACGCAGGAAGTTCCCCCCTGGGAGAGCCTTGCCAATTCTTGCTTGCCGGAAGCGGCCTGTGCTTTTCCCCCTTGAGCGCAGCCGGAATGGCGGCTCTGGGCAAGGGCAGCCCACAACCGACCCGATAGCATAGCCATAGACTTTATCGTTCCCCACCCTGCCAGGAGAGCCGTATGAAAGACCCTTTCAATTTCAATTTCAATAGATTCAATAGATCCTCGGTGAGCCGGATCCCGCTTCTGGCTCTGCTTGGCCTGGGGCTCCTGAGCCTCTGGCCCACTCACGGGATGGGATCCCGTTCACAGGAAACCCCGGTGCGGATTCCCTTTGAGCCAACGGTGACCTATGGGGAAGGGTATGGGGAAAAGACCGTGGCCCAACAAGCCCAAAGCCGCTTTGCGCTGAAACTGTTTGATCACCTGCTCCGTCAGCAGCCCCAAGAGAACCTCTTTTTCTCCCCCTTGAGCATCCGCCTGGCCCTGAGCATGCTCTACAACGGCGCCTCTGGGGAGACTCAAACGGCAATGGCCGAGGTGCTGGAGGCACAGGACCTTTCCCTCAATGAGTTGAACTGGAGCAATGCCCAAATGGTGGGCTGGCTGGCGGAGGGATCCCCGGCAGGAGGGCCAGTCCAGGTGCAAATGGCCAACGGCCTCTGGGTGGATCAAACCCTCACCTTACAGCCCCAGTTTTTGCAGGCTTTGGCCACCTACTACCAAGCGGTGGTGAATCGGGTGAATTTGGGATCCCGGCAAACGGTGAACCAGATCAACGGCTGGGTGGCCGAGCGCACCCAGGGCAAGATCAACCGCATTGTGGATCGCCTCAGCCGCGAGGATTTGATGGTTTTGCTCAATGCCATCTACTTCAAAGGCGAGTGGACTCAGCCCTTCGATCCGGAGCGCACCCAAACTCAGCCCTTTACTCGGTTGGATGGCCGCCGCGTCCGAGTACCCATGATGGTTCAATCAGGTCGTTACGACTACCTGGAAACCGAGCAGTTGCAGGTGGTGAGCCTGCCCTACGGGGAAGGAGAACTGGAAATGCTGATCCTGCTGCCCAAGAAGGGAGTGAAGCTGGAATCGCTGCGGGCAGAGCTGAGCCCGGAAACTTGGCAAGAATGGACGGGATCCCTGCGCCCCCGTGCCGGTTCGGTGCGGATCCCGAGATTTGAATTGGCTTATGAAACGGATCTCACTTCCGTTCTGCAGCAGTTGGGCCTGGGAGTTGCCTTTTCCAACCGAGCCGATTTCAGCCAGATGACCCCAGAGCCAGCGCGGATCAGCAAAGTCCTGCACAAAGCAGCAATTGAAGTGAACGAAGAGGGATCCGAGGCGGCAGCCGCTACTGGGGTGATCGTCTCCCGGACTGCTGTCGACCGGCAAGAGCCCTTTCAATTTGTGGCAGATCGGCCCTTCTGGTTTGCCATTGTGGCCTCCAGATCCGGCGGCAACCCAGCGGCCCAAACCGTGTTGTTCATGGGATCCCTGGTGGATCCTAAATAAGGGGATCCCTCAGGGCAGCTTGCTGACTTCTTACCGGGCGTGCAGATCGCTCTTCAGGATGTGTTGACCCCAGACCGGCTCCCTTGGTTGGTTTAGCCGTTTTTCATTGCGGAGGTCATGATGGTCGAGGTTTTGGAAAGAGAAAAATTGGCCGAGGCACCTGCTGATAGTTCTCCGGCAGCTTCTCGAAAAATTTGGACTGACGAAGAGTTTATGGCTTTACCGGAGGATGGCAATCGCTATGAGGTTGTGAACGGAGAACTGGTTACCGTGGGCTCGGCAGGTGCAAAGCATGGGTACTACGTAAGTTTGATTCACATCATTCTGGGCTCCTACGTTCGCAGTCAAAGGATTGGATTTACCTTCGATTCCGATACTTCCTTCAAAATGAAATCCGGCAATCGCCGTTCTCCGGATTGTTCTTTTTTTTCCAAAGAACGACTGCAATCTCTGGGCAGGATCCCAAGGGGTTATATTGAGGGATCCCCAGACTTGGCTGTAGAAGTTCTCTCCGATGCCAACACCGTTGGAGAGATCCATGATAGGCTCGTTGAGTATTTTGAGAATGGATCCCGGCTGGTCTGGATCATTCATCCTGAAGAGAAATACGTTCTGGTCTATCGCCGGCCTGAGCCTGAAGCATTGAAGAAACCCGGCGACATCCTGGAAGGTGGAGAGGTGATCCCTGGATTTGCGCTGGATTTATCAGAGTTTTTTGCCGAGCCGGAGTTGTAGTTTTTCACCAACGCAATGTACGGATAAGACGCCTTCAGCACCTAGGGAAGAGCAGCCCTGTTAAACTAGTCTCAACAGTGGGATCCCATTTCATGGCATTGGTTTATCCGCAGGTTCTGGAGCGCAATCCCAAACGGCTGCGCATTGCCCTACAGCGGTTTACCTCTCAGCAACTGGCTTGGCGGGCGGCAGGGGGCTTGGTGCTGCTGATTGTGGGATCCCAACTGTGGGCCCGTTCGCCGCTGTTGGGTTTGGTGGCTGTGGGGATGGGCCTGTGGGCTGGGATCCCTTGGGGGTTGGGGCAGATCCTGAATCTAGATTGCCAAAGCCAACGGGTGACCTTGACCCGGCTGGGTGGCCCTTGGGGCTTTTGGCGGCAGCAGGTGTTTTCCTATCC
Organism: Thermostichus sp. MS-CIW-34; assembly: GCF_054060435.1. Taxonomy (NCBI): domain Bacteria; kingdom Bacillati; phylum Cyanobacteriota; class Cyanophyceae; order Thermostichales; family Thermostichaceae; genus Thermostichus; species Thermostichus sp. MS-CIW-34. The sequence continues at coordinate 27,801 of NZ_JBSSDE010000029.1, forward strand.
CTTGGCTCAGTTGCAAGGAGTGCGGCTGCATCGAGTGGGTCAGGAAGTTTTGGATAACCAAGCTCAAGAGAGTTTTCAGGTCCAAAGCCAAGTGCGGCTGCAGTTTCGCAGCGATCCTTCTAAACCGGAGCTGAACGAGGAGGTCATCGCCTGCTTTAGCAGCCAAGTCGGCATCAAAGGGGACGAACCAGAAGCTTTCGTGCTCTCTCAGCGGCTGGTGCGCTGGATTCAGAACTATCTATCCGAACACTCAGGAAATCTAAGAAACAACTCTTCACCGTAAACTACCCGGCTCCGACCGCTAAGCGGTACGGAGCGGGCTTTCAGTAGCCCTGGGCCTGCTCTGCTCTACCAGAGAACAAAACAAGCCCGGACCTCCAGGCTGGTTTACGGCAGCCCCCAAGAGCGCAATTACGTTTGCACCATTCAAGTCCGCATCTCCTTCCCATCCACAGTGCCCACACTTAAACTTCTTTCCACTGCGATAGGATTGCGCAGGGTCGGGATGGATGTGCAAACACCGGTGACAGGTCTGCGAGGTATAAGCAGGCGGAACAAGAATCAGAGAAACCCCTGCAACCCTCGCCTTGTATTCCAGAAACTGACGTAGTTGGTAGAACGCCCAACTGTTGGCCCTGCGCCGCTCGGCTTTGCTGCGCGGCTGTTGATTGACCCTTTCCCGGATCCCTGTCAGGTCTTCCAGAGCAATAGCGCTGTTGGTAGCTTTTGCCCTAGAGACAATAGCTTTGGAGATGCGATGATTGACCCACGTTTGAAAGCGTCTCTCCTTGCCAGACAGCCGTTGCAACAGTTCTCTGCATCTGCGCCGCGAACTGCGGGTGCCCTTACTGGCTTTACGTTGGAGTACCGCCCTCAGCTTGGAGTAGTGGTCTCGGATTCGGTTCAACTGCTGTCCATTCCAGTTATCCCCTTCTGACGTATGGGCAATATCCGTCCTTCCCAAATCCACCCCCAGCACTCTATCCGTGCGTTGCGGTGGGCACGGTTCCGTTTCCACACAGATTTGAATGGAGTAGGAACCGTCTTTACGCTTGACCAGAGTGGCGGATTTGGGGTTGGAGCCTGCCAACTGTTCTCTCTGGTAACGGCCAATCGCCAGCTCAAAGCGCTCCCGACCCTCCACCGTGGTCAGCGACACCGTCCAGTCTTTCTCGCGAAACGAAAAGATACGGGCATCGTAGGTCGCAAAGCCTCTCTTGAACGCTTTGACCGGACGGTTTTTCTGTCGGGCAACTTTACGGGCACCGGCCAGCCGTCTGCAGACCTGCTGAGCCAAGTTACTGGACAAGCCAAACCGAGCGCGAATCTGGTAATAGCAAAGGGACTGGAGTTTGACTGCGTTGACTACTTTTTCTGGTGTGTTTTGGTTGACCCAGTTCAACGCCTGCACAAAGGCATCCATTGTCGCGTCCAATTTGGCGGCTTGCGACGGGGACACCTTGAGCTTGCAGGGGACAGTCAGGACTTGGGTCATGGTTCTATCATAACTTCCGCATTCCTCCCGACACTGACCCTACGGGTACAGTGCGGGGCTCCTGCGATTTCTAGCTGAAAGCCCCCTTTTCGAGGATACTGCCCCACCGTTCCAGTAGACTCAAACTTTGCTCTCCTTTTCGGGGAGATGGGGAATTGTTGGCACAGTGCTTGATCCTGGGTTAGAAATGCTACCGAAAAGCAGTGCACTCCTTGACACTTTCTAAACTTAACTTAATCGACAACCTTCATGAGCGCCTCCTGGGATCTGGTCAACCTGCTTACCTTACTCAACTGGAACACTCTGCCCGGATGGCTTTGGCTGCTCCTTTGGGGATCCTCACTGGCCGTGGTGATGTACTGGCAAAAGCGCTGGCTGCAGCGGGATCAGGTGGGTTTTCCCGATGTCATCATGCTGGGGCGTGCAGATACGACGGTGGTGGAATGTAACGAAGCTTGCCAGAAAATCTTGGGGGATTGGCGGGGCAGGCGCTGGATCGACGTGCTGCCGGCAGAAGAGCAGGAGCAGGCGCAGCAAAAGATAGCCCACCTTACCCCTCAGCAGCCCACCTTTACCCGGATTAGCAGAGTGGCGGATGCAGCGGGGCAGGTGCGGTGGTTTGAGTGGATCAACCAAGGCATTTTTGACCGGCGGGGCCGCTTGCAGTTCATCCGCGGGGTGGGCCGAGACATTACCGAGAAGAAACAGTTGGAAGAAAACCTGCGGCTGCGGGAGGCCCAACTGCGCACCTTGTTGGATGCCCTGCCATTGGCAGTGTGGGCCAGGGATCCCCAGGGAGTGCTAATTTTGCAAAATGCCACTGACCGCGCCTGGTTTGGCGATCTGCTGGGTACTTCTCTGGAGGAGGTGGCTCAGCAACATCCCCACTGGCCGGAGTACACCTCTCAAGTTCTATCCGACGTAGAGCGGCAAGGGTTTTGCCAATTCGAAGGTAAGGAAATGATTCAAGGCCAGGAGCGCTACACCTATCGCTTCGCTGTAAAGCTTCAGGATCAGTCTAAAGGATTAGGACTTCTCGGCATTGTCCTAGATATCACCGAACAAAAGCGGCTGGAACAGGAGGTGTGGGAACAAGAAGAGCGTTTTCGCGCCTTCCTCAACAACAGCCACGACATTTTGTGTCGTATCGATGCCCAAGGTCTGCTGCATACCTTAAATCCTCCGGCTGCTGAGAAAATTTTGGGGCGTGCTCCCAATCAGGGAGAGGCCGTACCCTTGGATTGGGTTCACCCCGAGGATCGGCAGAACGTTGCTAATGCTCTTGAGCAACTCAAGGCTCGACCTGGCGAGACACTCAGCTTTATTTACCGGGCCCAACACGCCGATGGCCAGTGGGTGTGGCTGGAGAGCCTCTGCACCAATCTTTTGGAGGATCCCTCTGTGCAAGGGATCGTTTCCAGTACCCGCGATATCACCCAACAAAAGCAGGTGGAACTGGCTTTGCGAGAGAGCGAAGCCCGCTTCCGAGAAATTGCAGAGGCTGTACCGGTGGTTTTCTTTGTGTATTCTGCAGACTTGAGCCAGTCTCTCTACAAAAGCCCCCAAAGCGAGAAGATCTGGGGTTACACAGCAGAAGAGTTTCGCCGCAAGCCAGATCTCTGGAAAGACAGGATCCATCCCGAAGATCTGCCAAGGGTACTGCAGGCGGCCGCCCGAGCCACTCAAGAAGCCCAGCAGATCACCTACCGCCTTTTCCATCGGGATGGCAGGCTGCGCTGGCTGCGTACTTCTTGCCGACCCATCTTGAACGAACAGCAAGAGGTTATCCGTATTGTTGGCATTACCGAAGATATTACGGAGCAGAAAGAAGCAGAGCTGGCTCTACAAGAAAGCGAAGCTCGGCTTAGGGCTATTCTGGATGGGATCCCTTTTTCTATCTTTCTCAAAGATCTGGAAGGGCGCTATCTTCATGTAAACAAGACTTATCTAAAACAGAGAGGCTGCAAGGCAGAAGAGCTCTTTGGAAAGTTGGATAGTGAGCTGTTCGCATCAGAAGAGGCTCTAGAATTTCGAGATCAGGATCAAAAAGTCCTGCAATCTCCGCATCCTGTCAGCTACGAGCGAACCTTTTTCCGCGATGGCAAGAGATTGACCCAGTGGGTCACCAAGTTTGCCCTGCGGGATCAGCAAGGGGATCCCTATGCCGTTTGCGGTGTTGTTGTGGACATCACCCCCCTCAAAGAAGCTCAAGAAGTGCTTCGGCAAGAGGCAGAGCGGGAGCGACTGTTGGGGGCCTTATTGCGGCGGATCCGCCAAGCTTTGGACTTGCAAACCCTCTTGGAAACAACGGTTGCGGAAGTGCGAGAGTTTCTCCAGGTAGATCGGGTGATGATCTACCGACTGCAGGGAAACGGGGGTGGGATTGTGGCCGCCGAGTCGGTAGCGGATCCCTGGCCCAGCCACCTGGGCCGCTACGTGTGGGATGAGTATTTCCAAAGGGATCCGTGCTATCGCAAGTACCAAGAGGGCTTTGTCCAGGCAGTGGGGGATGTAGCAATAGCCGATTTGGATCCTTGCTATCGGGAGTTGCTGGAGTCTTTCCAAGCCCAAGCCAACTTGGTGATCCCGATTCGGCAGGGTGAGGCTTTGTGGGGTCTATTGGTAGTTCAGCACTGCCAATCCAGCCGCCCTTGGCAAGAGTGGGAAATCCGGCTTTTACAAGAGCTGAGCGATCAATTAGCCATCGCGTTGCAACAGGCCCAGTTATATGAACAACTGCAAGCCCTCAATCAAACCTTGGAAGAAAAGGTTCGGCAACGCACCTCTGAGTTGCAGCGATCCCTGCAATTTGAGGCCCTGCTGAAACGCATCACTGACCGGGTGCGCGACTCTCTGGATGAAGCTGAAATTCTCAACACCGCTCTGCGCGAGCTGGGAGAAAACCTAAATGCAGATGGCTGCGATATTGGCCTTTACAACGCCGATCTCACCCTTTCCACCATCAGCTACGAGTATTGTCCTCGCTTGGGGTCGGCCTTGCATACTTGTATTCCCTTTGCCCAATATCCAGATCTCTACGCCCAGTTGTTGCGAGGAGAGCCCTGCATATTTTGTTTACTTCCTGACCATTGTTTACTTCCTGACGCCCCCCGCCAAGGATCAGTCTTGGTCTGCCCTCTGCGGGATGGGGAGCAAGTCTTGGGGGATCTGTGGGTTTTTCGCAGCAGCGAGGAAAGTTTTGATGAGCAGGAAATGAATCTCGTAGCTCAAGTGGCCAATCAATGTGCTATCGGCCTAAGGCAGGCGCGCCTATTCCGAGCTGCCCAAGAGCAGGTGCAAGCCCTGGAGCGCCTCAACCGCTTGAAAGACGATTTCATCAGCACTGTCAGCCACGAGCTGCGCACTCCTCTAACCAGCATGAAAATGGCCCTGAAAATGTTGCAGATGGCTCCCACTGGGGAGAAACGAGCTCAATACTTAGCCATTGCAGAGCGAGAATGCCAGCGGGAAATCGAGCTCATCAACGACCTGTTGGATCTGCAGCGGTTGCAGTCCGGGACCTACGCTCTAAGTGTGCAAACCCTCACCTGGCGGGAGCTGCTAGGGGATCTGTTAGCCATTGCCGAAGAGCAGGCCCGCGCCAAAGGGCAAACCTTTCAAGCCAGTGTCCCTCTGGAGAGCACCCTCACGACGGATCCCTTGCTGTTGGGACGCATCCTGCGGGAGCTCCTGCACAACGCGGTGAAATACACCCCCGGCCAGGGATCCATCCGCCTAGAAGTCAGGGTTGAGGCCAACCGAACTCGCATCCAAGTCAGGAATAGCCAAGAGATCCCGGCTGAGGAACTCACCCGCATTTTCGAGCGCTTTTACCGGATCCCCAGCCATGATCCTTGGAAAGAAGGGGGCACCGGTCTGGGCTTGGCTTTGGTGAAACAAATGGTGGATCAACTGAGGGGATCCATCGAGGTCAGCAGCGCCGCCGGCTGGACAACTTTCACGCTCCACCTGCCCCCTCTGCCCCAGTTTTAAAGGTTGAGCGGATCCCTGGGGACTCCTGCTTTGCGCTTGCGCTTTTCCAGGTTGGTTTCAAAGTAGCGATGGTTACGCAGATCTGGCAAGATTCCTGCCTCAGAAACTTAGCCCTTAAAGCGGCGCAGCGCCGATTTGATCCCTACCTTAGGGGTTCTCTCCCCCGGTACCTCTGCACAGCCCGTCTTATTGTAAGTTCTGTAGCAACAGATACGGAAATAGTTCCCAACACAGATGCTCATCTCGGCCAGAAGAGATAGAGGCTGAGTATTCTGAGGGTTGCTGTCGTATCCGGGATCTGGATTGGCCGCCAACCCAACCTTCTCAATCTGGTCACGCTGCCGAAGACGCGAGGCAGAGAGGATTTGTTGCAAGTAAGTTTCAATTCACAACTTTTTCTTAATAAGTGATTTCGGTTCTTGAGGATCTGGCTTACTTTGTTACCTGTAGAGTGTTCCTTGCCAAAAACCTATGAGCATTGTTGCCCAAGTCATCGCGCAGTCGGACGCGGCTGATCGCTTCCTCAGCAGTGCCGAGATCGCCAAGCTAGAGGATTTCTTCAGCAAGGGTCAAGTTCGCATCCGAGCCGCCCAAAAGTTAGCAGAGAACGAGCAAAAAATTGTCCAGGAAGGCAGCAAACGGTTTTGGGCCAAATGCCCCAACACCCCCAGCAATAAGGGCAACCCTCAAAAAACTGCCCTCTGTCAACGAGATCAAGGCTGGTATATCCGCTTGGTTAGCTATTGCATCTTGGCAGGCAACGATAAGCCGCTGGAAGATATCGGCTTGAACGGCATGCGAGAAATGTACATCTCTTTGGGCGTGCCGCTACCCAACCTGCGGGTGGCGATGAGCTGCCTAAAAGAGGTAGCTGCCGGCATTCTTTCTTCAGAGGAGATGGCTCTAGCTGCCCCCTACTTTGATCGACTGATTCGCGCTTTTTGAATCGATGAATGGATAGACAAATCGCTGCCCTCTCGCTCAGTTTTAGAGTTGAGGCGCGCTACTCCTGCCTCTGTGAGCTTGAGGTTTCGGCTGGCTTTGCGAGCTTGACCTGCAAGCTGTGAAGTTGTCTTAAGTTGCAATCCATAAGAGTTCTCACAGGCAATGCCTGAGCAAGCGGTGCAAGGACTCCGTCCCGCTAACGCGAACAGCATTTGCCCAATTGCCTCAAGAAATCAGTCCCTACTAGTGCTTAGAGGAGAAAAATCCATGAAAGATACCATCACTTCCCTGATTAACCCCGCCGATGAGAAAGGCTCTTACTTAGATGCCGCAGCTCTGGAACAATTAAATCGCTATTTCCAGAGTGGCAACATGCGCGTCAAGGCGGCCAAAACCATCAGCTCCAGCGCCAGCAGCATTATCAGCAAAACGGTTGCCAAGAGCTTGCTCTACGGGGATATTACCCTACCGGGGGGCAATATGTACCCTACTCGGCGCTACGCGGCTTGCTTGCGGGACCTGACCTATTTTCTACGCTATGCCACCTACGCCATGTTGGCTGCCGATCCCTCAATTTTGGATGAGCGCGTGTTGCAGGGTTTAAAAGAAACTTACATCACCCTCGGCGTTCCCATCGATCGCGTCATTCAGGCCCTCAATGCCATGAAAGAGGTCCTGACCGAAAGTCTCGACACAGAGGCAAGTCAAGAAATGGCCGTTTATCTTGACCATATCATTGCCGGTCTGAGCTAAACGTGCCTGTATTTTTGAGGGCTCACTGAGGAGCTATCTATGAATGCCAAAAAGATGCACCCATCGGGCTACCCCTGGTGGTCAGGTAACGCTCGATTGATGAACCTCTCTAATACTTTTATCGTGGCGCATGTGGCCCATGCGGCCTTGATCATGGCTTGGGCGGGGGGCTTTACCTTGTTTGAGCTGGCCAAGTTCTCGCCAGAGCGGCCCATGTACGAGCAAGGGCTGATTTTGCTGCCCCACTTGGCCACATTGGGGTGGGGGGTTGGCCCCGGTGGCCAGATCGTCAATACCTTTCCCTATGTGGCCATTGCCTCAATTCACCTGGTGGCTGCCGGCGTGTTGGCTGGAGGAGCCTACTTCCACCAAACCCAACTTCCCCCCAGCTTAGATATGGAATTCGGCAGGGCTGCCAAGTTTCACTTCACTTGGGATGATGCCAAAACGTTGGGAGTGATTTTGGGGCACCACCTACTGATTTTGGGCCTGGGATCCCTATTGTTGGTGGCCAAGGCGATGGTGTTCGGGGGGCTGTATGACGCCAACACCGGTCAGGTACGCCTGGTTACGGCTCCAACTTTGGACTTTGCCACCCTTTGGAACTACCGCACCCACCTGTTTGATGTCAATAATTTGGAAGACTTGGTGGGGGGCCATATCTATGTGGGAGCTCTTCTCTTGTTGGGAGGGGTGTGGCATATCCTGGTTCCGCCGTTTGAGTGGGTTAAAGCTCGCTTTCTCTTCTCAGCAGATGGGATCCTCTCCTACTCTCTATTCGGCATCGCCCTAGCCGGTTTTGCGGCTTCTTACTACTGTGGGTTTAACTCGCTGGCCTACCCGGTGGAGTTTTACGGCCCCACCCTGGAGCTGAAATCCGCCTTTACTCCTTACTACTTCGATCCAAATCAAACGGGAGCGTGGAACTACTCCTCAAGGGTTTGGCTGGCGAATGCTCACTTCTACTTAGCCTTCTTTTTTCTACAAGGATCCCTGTGGCATTTTCAGCGAGCGATGGGATTTGATGTCGGCAAGATGCTGCAGCTTTGGCAGCAGAGTCGGCAGGAAATGACCTCTCAGTCGGTGTATCAGGTTCAATTTCAGTGCCGACCTCAGCCTGACTTTGCAACTTTTTACGAGCCGCCCTTTGCAGGTCCAGAGCCTCTATCTGTATCTCCCGAGGATATCTACTGGTATCAGCCGCCAAAGGCTCCCAGCTCCAGATCTCTATCGTTGATAAACGGCGTTCGGCAAACTCTCTATGAAGTGAACTACACCCTTAGGAGGTGGATCTTCTACGAGCCCGCAAGAGAGAAGATAGCTTTCAATCGTTCTGACTTAAAGGCAGATTATGGTTCGCGCAAGTCAAGGGCTGATTTCTCGAAGTTTGCTCGATCTCTGCCCAAAGTCTTCTACGAGCCGAGCAGAGTTCAGGCTTAACCTACCTGGGATTTGAGGGGGTTTGGCCCTCAGGAGAGGTGATTACCCTGCCTGGGGGCTTTTTGCTTTGCTAGGGCTCCGCAGTGTGGGCTAAGGAAGGGAGTACCGATCTAGACTTGGCCTTGGTGAAACAAATGGTGGATCAACTGAGGGGATCCCTCGAAGTCAGCAGCTCTGCCGGTTGGACGACTTTTACGCTACATCTACCCGAATTGCCGCAATTTTAATTCCACTTCTTCCCCTCGCTTTGGGATACATTACTGGCAGGGATCCGGGGGGCTTTGCCTAAACCTATGACAACTCGCCTAGATTTGGCTCTCACTCTTGAAGACTTCCTCAAGTTGCCTCACATAGAAGATTCTCCGGCATGGGAGTACGTGGATGGAGTTGCCATTCAAAAACCGCTGCCCAAAGTCCGCCATTCCATTTTGCAAAAACGCCTCGTGGCTGAGGTTGACGGCAGCACCACCGACTATACTGCCCTACCCGAATTGCGATGCACTTTTGCCGGTCGTTCCATTGTTCCCGATATTGCCGTAATTGCGTGGGATCGAACTCGCCTCAGTGAAACAGGCGAGCCAGAGGATGACTTCACCGCAGCACCCGACTGAATTATCGAAATTCTTTCGCCGGGTCGAAGGGTAAGCCGTGTAACCGATAATATCCTGCATTGCCTAAAGCACGGCAGCAAATTAGGGTGGATGGTGGATTTAGACGATTACTCTGTTTTGATATTTGCCCCTCAACAAGAGCCGGAAATTTGCCGAGCAGATCGTCAGCTCAAGGTGATCGACGGGATCCAGTTAGCATTGACTCCACAACAAATCTTTGTTCTCCAATACACTACCCCCGCCGCATGGCCGTAACCCCCGTGGGATCCAGCACCTTGCCCCGTTCCACCTCGGCATAGACCAGGTAGCGATCCCCGCAGTCCATCCAAGTTTTCACACGGCACTCCAGGTAAGCTAAGGCATCCAACAAAATGGGGCAGCCATTTTCGGCAGTGGCCGTGGCCAAGCCGGCAAAGCGATCTTCTCCAGGGCGCTGGGGCCGCTGAAAGTGCCGTTGCAAGTTGCTGCCCTTGCCTTCCCGCAAGATGTTGAGCACAAAGGGGGCCTGGGGATAGGTCAGCAATTCGGCTTCTTGTTCCTTGTTCACCGACAGGGTTAGCCCCGGCGGATTGAAGCTGGCCTGGGCCACCGACCAGGTGAGGAAGCCGCGGCGGGTCTCTCCTTGCAGGGCGGTGACTACACACAGGGATCCCACCACCCGGCTCAGGGCTTGCCCAACCCGATCCGCCTGAGTTTCGCTGCTGGTTTGGCGAGGGGCGCGGGCTCGTTTGGCTTTGCGCAGGGCCTGAGCAAACTGGGATCCCGCCTCTTGACAGGCTTCTAGGATTTCAGGGGTGGGCTTAAACTTGGCGCGGATCGTCTCAAACCCCAGAGAAAAGCCGGCATTGAGCAACTTACTCTCGATGAGATCCACCGCTTCTCCGCTCCAGCCGTAGGAGCCAAAAACCCCGGCCAATCGGGTGGTGGGAACCGAAGAAAGGATGATGCCGAGGGCGGTTTGAATTTGCACCGGGGGATGGCCAGCCAAGGTCGGGGATCCGATAACAAACCCCTGGCAGCGCTCCAGAGCTTGGGCGATCTCTTCCGGGGTGGACCATTCGCAGTTGATCCGCTCCACCTTAACGCCGGCCCGCTCCAACCCTTGGGCTATGGCCATGGCCATCAAACCTGTATTCCCGTAAGCGGAAGTGTATAGGAGAGCTACCCGCTGCTCGCCGGGATCCTCTTCGCACCAAGTGTGGTAGTCCAACCGCAACCGCCGCAGGCTGTGGCGCACCAAGGGGCCGTGGGCAGGGGCATAGATTTGGGCGGGAAATTCTTCCAACTTGGCCAGGGCTGCCTTCACCTGGGGCAATTGGTTGCGGTGCAAACAGTCGAAGTAGTAGCGACGGTCTTCGCTAAGCTGCCGCCAATGTTCGTCAAAAACTTGCTCATCGCACACATGGGCGCCGAACAGCTTATCGGTGTAGAGGATCCCGGTGGCCGGATCGTAGGTACAGAGGGCATCGGGGTGGCGGGGCGTGGGCACGGTGCGAAAGTGCAACTCATGCCCTTCCCCCAGATCCAGGCGATCCCCATCCCGGATGACCCGCAAACGGAAAGACTGGTCGCCATTGTAGAAAATGCCCAGATCGGCGGCTTCTTCTTCGTCGCGACTGCGGGGCAAGGGATCCATCTCTTCAAAGGCAGCCCGTAGCGTAATGGATCCCGGCTTGGAGCAGAGCACCATCGCATAGGGAGCCAGAGGCAATAGGGCCTTGAGAGTGGCAATGCGGTTAAAGTTGACGTGGCTGAGCAAAATAAAGTCCAACCGCTGTAGGTACTGGTGTTGGGCCAGCTCTTCTAAAAAGATGCTGGTGAACGATTCCCCCGGAGGATCGATGAGAAGGGTTTGGCGGGCCTGGATGAGGTAGCTATTGGCAGTGGTGCCCCGTTGCCGAGCGTATTCCAGCTCAAACTTCAGGCGATCCCAGGTGCGGGAGCGGAGAACCAACGTGGACGGGCCGATAAGGGCAACTTGGACATCGCGGGCGGGGATCTTGCTCTCCATAGCAGCCTCCGATGCGGTATCTGTCCTCACCTTGCCACGAAACTGGAGGAATGGGGATCCCTTTTCAGAGTTTGGGAGCCCACGGCCCGGCTTGCCCAAAAGTTAAGTCTGAGGCCCCGTCCTCACAACTGCGCAAGAAGCAAGCGATTGAGGTGGGGAGTGTGTCAAGTTTTTTCAAAGTCGGCCGGGCAAAAAGGAAGAGGCTAAGATCGGCTTGTAGCGTGTTCAGGCTGCCTATGTCTGCCCGATCCAAGTCCAAAGTGGAGGCCCCTACCAAGGGGATGGATCCCCGCCAGTTTACCGAAGCTGAGGTGGCGGCAATTGCAGAGCGGTTGGAGCGCAATGAGTATCCGACCGTCTTTGGCTGCTTGGAAGACTGGCATGCCCTTCGAGCCATCGCCTTTTACGCCCCCGACTTGGTGGCCCCTTATGCACATCTGTTGGAGTGGGAAGTGGATGAAGATTAGGGCTGTCCTTGCAGTTCTTAAAGGGATCCCAGTGCTCAGGGCAACGAGGGGGGAGGATTTCCGTCAGAGCCTTGCCGGCGAATCAGATAGCGCACTTCTTCAAGGAGAACGTTGAACCTCTGATCCGTTTCCGCCTGCCGTTGGTTGATGGCCTGAATGGCGCGTTCGTGCTCTCGTTGTAGAGCGGTGAGGGTAACCAGAGCTTGAGTCACTTCCTCTGCCCACTCGGCAAGGTGAGCTAAGTCAGAGCGGGTCTCGCTGACAACTTGCTGTAGCTCTCGCAGGCTTTGAGCTTGGGCAGCAGCTTGTTCGGCAAATTCGGCGCGGCTTTCTTGGATGGACTGACGCAGCTCCTCGATTTCCCGCAGACGGGCGGCGTTCTCCTCGGCAGACTGGGCGCGGCTTTCTTGGATGGACTGACGCAGCTCCTCGATTTCCCGCAGACGGGCGGCGTTCTCCTCGGCAGACTGGGCGCGGCTTTCTTGGATGG
>NZ_JBSSDE010000030.1:0-36253 GCF_054060435.1 Thermostichus sp. MS-CIW-34
GCGGGATACCGCCATTCTGTTTGGAAACAAACAGAATGCTATCGCTGCATAGTTGAACAGTGATGTTCAGCAGTGTTCAGCGTAAATGTATCAGATACTGAATACCGAGTTTGAAGAGGACATCTGTGTTGATTCTGGACAATGTCCTGATTCAAAGGCCTACAGCCTGCTTTCGGGAACGGACGCTATCTTACTGGCTAGCGTCTCATTGTTGTTTGAATTGACCATCAACTGCCTCCCAAACCCTCTGCGCCGCTCAACCCTCATCCCCTGCCCCTCTCCCAGAGGGAGAAGGGAGTAGCAAGGATAAGGGCAACCTAAACCAAATCCGCTGCCACCCGGTGGGCGCAGGCAAAGCCGGAGAAGGCAACGGCATTGAGCCCTTGGCCGGGGAATGTGCTATCCCCCACGCAGTATAGGTTGGGGATGGCGGTGCGATTGAAAGGCATGCCCAGCAAGCCCCAGGGATCCCGGCTGGGGATGGGCCCATAGGTGCCGTTGCTGCGGCTCAAGAAGCGGCGGTGGGTGCGGGGGGTGCCTATCTCCTTCAGTTCAATGTGGGATCCCAGTTGAGGCCAAAGGGCCTCCAGGCGGCGGATGAGGCGGTCGGCGGCTTGCTGTTTCTGGATCTGGTACTGGCTTGGGTTCAACCCTTTCCAGGTGGACATCCAACTGGGGGTAAAGGCATGAACAATGTGGCGGCCCGGGGGAGCCAGGTCGGGATCCAACAGGGTGGCGATGGAGACGAAAAGGGTGCCCTGCTCAGCCTCCATCTGATCCCAATCTTCCAGGAGAATGTGGTGACAATGGCATTCGCCGGCCAGGGCCTCGGCCCGCACCCCCAGGTGCAAGCTCAAGAAGCTGGGGGATTGTTGGTAGCGTTTTTGCCACTGCCGCTCCGCCCTGGGCAGGGATCCCGGCCATAGGCGCTCAAAGGTGTCCCAGCGGGTGGCATTGGAAATGATCGTGCGGGCAAAGAGCTTTTCCCCGCTGGCCAGTTCTACGCCCACCGCCCGACCTCTTTCTTCCAGGATCCGCCGCACGGGTGCTTTGTAGCGGATCTGCCCGCCATGGGCCTCTAGCCCCTGGGCCAGCTTTTGGGCGATCTGCCCCACCCCCCCTTTGGGATAGTTGACACCGCCGTAGTGTCGGTCACAAAACACCATCCCGGCATTGATGATGGGCGTGCGATCCGCCGGCACCACCGACCAGCAGTAGCACTCCATGTCCACAAAGCGCAGCAAATCCGGATCCCGCAGACAGCGCCGCGCCACCTGGCCCACATTCACCGGCAAATAGCGCGCCAAGGTCAGGCAGCCGAGGGGATTGCTCACAAAAGAACGAAATAGATAGCCCCACTCCTCCAGCGAGAGCAGCTCCATGGCGTTGAGGCTGTTGAAGATGGGCCACAGGCTGTCGTAGAACCGGCGAATGCCGGCGGCTTCCTGGGGAAAGTAGCCGGATAGCTCCTGCAAAAACTGCTCGTAATCCCGGTGTACTCGGGGATTGAGCCCCTTGGGCAGGTGGTAGGCAATCTGCACCGGATCGGGGATGGACTCCAGGGATTGGCCCACGGCTGCCAAGGCGCGGGTCAGCAAGTTGGTGGTGCCTTGGGTGCCCAACCCAAAGATCATGGAAGCGCCCACGTCGAAGCGGTAGATCCCGTTGCCTAAGGGATCCGGACGCTCAAAATAGCCGGCACTGCCCCCTGGAATGAGGTATTTCTCCAGCACCAGCACACGGTATCCTTTGGCAGCCAACTGGCTGGCCGCGACCAATCCCCCGATCCCCGCACCGATGACGATGGCATCCCAAGCAGGGGAAGGGGTGTACAGAGCCTGCAAGAGGGTCTGAGAAGGCAAAGTTGAGGTCAAGGGATCCCTCTGGAAACTCAAACGCAAGATCAGTATCTTTACCGTACCAGAGGTTCTAGGGTTTCCTCATGAGTTGAGCTCCCCTGGGAATGAGTTTGCCCAGATCTGCAAGATCCCCAAATAGAGATTGTGGCGCGGGCTACGGAACCGAATTCACGAATTTGCTATACAGAATCCGGCCACACGACACAGATGGTTTTGCCATGTTGGTGACCCAGCATCCTGTCTTTCGGCGCTTTTGGTACCCGGTGATGCCCCTCAGCCGATTGGAGCAGGGATCCCCGCAACCTTTCGAGCTGCTGGGAGAGAGGATCGTCCTTTGGCTGGACAAAGCCGGACAGCCCCAGGCAGCCGCAGATCGCTGCTGTCATCGGTCGGCGCAATTGTCCAAGGGAATCGTCTGTGATGACCATATCCGCTGCCCCTACCATGGCTGGGAGTTTGATGGCACGGGAGCCTGTGTCAAGGTGCCGCAACTGCCGGATCAGTCCCGCATCCCGGAGAGCTACCGCATTCCCGCCTATCTCTGCCAGGCCCGCTATGGCTATGCTTGGGTGTGCTTGCATCCCCAGCCTCTACGGGGGATCCCGGTCATCCCAGAAGCCGAGGATCCCAGTTACCGGCTCATCCACGAGTTCTACGAACGCTGGGAATGTGCCAGCTTGCGCATCTGCGAGAACGAGTTCGATGCCGCCCACATCAGCTTTGTACACCAGAACACCTTTGGCAGTATGGAAGACTTGGTACCCAGCCACTTCGAGGTCGAGGAGCTGGACTACGGGATCCGCACCCGCACAGTGCTCGGTGTAGCCAACCCAGAGCTGCAACAAAAAAACCTGGGCATTGCTGCCGCCAAAACCGAGCGCACCACCACTTCAACCTGGCATTTGCCCTTCACCAACCACCTTCACATCCGCTACCCCAATGGCCGCAGCCATGTCATCGTCAACATCCCCACCCCCATCAACGACCGAGCCTCCCAAGTGGTGCAGTTTTGTTTGCGCAACGACACCGAGGCCGATACCCCAGCCGCCGAGGTTATTCGCTTCGACCGGGCTGTAACTTTGGAAGACAAAGCCATTTTGGAGACCACGGATCCCGACGTTCCTCTCACCCTCAGCACCGAACAGCACATGCTCACCGATAAGCCCGGGATCCTGATGCGCAAGCAACTGGCGGCTTTGCTCAAGGCCCACAGCAGCTCCTCAAACCAGATGTTCTAGGCTGCGGGTGCCAGCGTAGCGGCTGTAGGCGTAGATCAACCCCAGGGTGAGGCCGGTGACCAAAAAGCTGAGGGCCGCCCCGAAAGGGTAGTCCAGGCTAGAGCCAAACTGCAACTGAATCACATTCCCAATCAACAGCGTTTTGCTGCCCCCCAACAGATCCGGCACTACGAACATGCCGAAAGCCGGGATCCCCACCAGAATGAGGCCCGCCGCCAACCCCGGCAAGGTCTGGGGCAGAAGCACCCACCAAAAGACCTGCCAACCCTTGGCATAGAGATCCCGTGCCGCTTCCGCCAGCCGCCAATCGATGCGCTCCACCGCCGTGTACAGGGGCAAGACCATGTAGGGCAAAAACGTGTAGACCATGCCCAGATAAACCGCCAGCCAACTGGGATACAGAGCTGTTTGCGGTGGGATCCAGCCCAGCCAGGCCGCCAAGCGAGCCGGCCACCCTTCCGGGGCCAGCACCACCATCCAGGCATAGGTGCGGATCACCAGGTTCGTCCAAAAGGGCACCACCACCAAGGTCAGCAACAGATCCCGTTGTCGGGGTGGGTGGGCGGCAATGAAGAAAGCCAATGGGTAGGCCAGCAGCACGCAAAAAAAGGTGGTCACCCCCGCCACCAGCAGGCTGCGGCCCAAGATCTGCCAGTAGATGGGCGTCCATCCCAAGGGGCCAAAGCCGAGAATGCGCAGATAGTTCTCCAGGGTCAGGGGCAGTTGAACCTGGCCGAACTCCCCACGGCTGAGAAAGCTGCACACCAACAGCAACAGCCCCGGCAGCACCAGAAAAACCATCACCCACAGCACCCCTGGCCCAGCAAAAATCAGGCTGCGTCCCAGCTCCTGCCAAGGGGTGAGCAGCTCCCCAAACCGCACCTGGGCTTGGCCAGAAGAAGGGATCCACTTGCCCACAGGAGATGGCAGCTTCAACATCCAGTCTCCTCCTGACGGGGATCCGGTCGCAAACGGATTAGGCTTTTCGGGGGTAGGTGGGCCACCAGCGCTGCGCCGATCTCAAACCCTGCATCCTCAATATCGGTGTTGAGGGCCGTGGCCTTGAGCTGCTGACCTTGGTTTGTCCGCAACAGGTATTGGTTCTCAGCCCCAGTGTAGATGAGGTTTTCCACCCGCACCGGCACCTGGTTGGGCAGCAGATCCCAGCCGCTGCGAGAGAGCTGGATCTTTTCCGGGCGAATAGCCAATTGCACCGGTTCCGAGCTGGCCGGGATCCCCAAGACCTTCAGCTTTCCCAAGGGCGTATCCACACAGTCCGTCCCACAGGCGATCCCCTCGATCAGGTTGCTGGCCCCTAAAAAGTCGGCTACGAAGGCCGTCGCCGGGCGCTCGTACACCTCATCGATAAGGCCCACTTGCTCAATGCGCCCCGCCCGCATCACCGCCACCCGGTCGCTGGTCACCAAAGCCTCTTCTTGGTCGTGGGTAACAAAAATAAAGGTCATGCCCAGGCGGCGCTGCAACTCGCACAACTGCACCTGAAGCTGCTTGCGCAACTTGGCATCCAACGCCGACAGCGGCTCATCCAACAAGAGCACCTCCGGCTCGTTCACCAAAGCCCGAGCCAAGGCCACCCGCTGCTGCTGTCCCCCCGACAGCTCATGGGGCTTCCGCTTGGCCAGAGCTGCAATCTCCACCAATTCCATAGCAGCCGCTACCCGCTTGCGCAGAGCTTCTCCCCGCACACCCCGCATGCGCAGGCCGAAGGCGATGTTGTCCTCCACCGTCATAAAAGGGAAAAGGGCATAGCTCTGAAACACCGTGTTGACGTTGCGCTTGTGGGCGGGCAGGTGGCCTACCGGGCGACCTCGAATCACCACTTCCCCAGCATCGGCCATCTCCAGGCCGGCCAGGATGCGCAGCAGGGTGGTCTTGCCGCAGCCGGAAGGGCCCAGCAGGCCGAAAAACTCCCCCCGCCGAATGTTCAGCTCAATGCCATTGAGGGCCACAAAATCGCCAAAACGCTTGTAGAGGCCCGCCACTTCTACATCCCAGTCGGGATCCCGGACGGTGGAAGTACTGGAGATGACACTCGCGATCACAGTTGACAGCGCTGATAAAACCATCTAACCCAGTATGCAAGTCTCCGAGAAAATTGCAGTTATCCTCCACACCAGGGGCACCAGTTCCACGCTCAGCCCTGCAAACGGGGATCCCTGGCCGTAGCCTTTCCAGATGGGAAACGTTGGGAACAAAGGACTCCGTCTCGCTATCGCGAACGGCCCCATAATAGGGTATGCATGGGTTGCTGCCAAAACAGCTCCTGCCCCGGCCCTCAATAGGTATCAGGGATGGGATCCGCAGGTGTCGCGGGCTCCTGCATTGGCCAGACCCAATCCGTGAGGTCTTGAGAGGGGATCCCTTCCGGTAGCAGCCCATGGCAGCGGGAGCGAAACAGACAACTGTTGCAGCGCTCAGTGTGGGGGGTCATGGGAAAGTCTTGCGCCTCCAGTTGCCGCAGGTGGTTCAGAGTGGCTCTTAGGTGGGCCAGGTCTTGCTCATAGGCGGCGGCGCTGTAATACCGGTGGAAGGGCTGCTGCGGATGTTGCACATACCAAAAGGTCAGTTGCACCTGCTCCGGCTCAAAAGGGCCTTCCAGGGGCAGCTGCTGGGCCACCTCGCAGAGCAGCAGAGGGTAAAGGCGCACCTGCCAGTCTTGGGCCAACTGTTCATCGCGAGGACGTTGACGCTCAGTTTTCCAGTCCAGGATGTGCAGGGATCCGGGGACAATCACCAGCCGATCCAAACGGGCTATCAGCTTAAAGCCCTCAATCCGTTGCCACAGGGGCAACTCCGCCAACACCCGTCCCTGGGGATGGGCATGGGAGCTGGCCAAGAACACCTGCCACCACTGCTGCACCCCTTCATCCAGGGCAGACAAACGCGGCTCCACCTGCCGCCCGCGGCTGTGCCACTCCACCAAACGGTGAAACTGCCGTCCGCGCCTCTGCTCCAGCTCGTGCTCAAAAACACTGGCAGCGGGCCAGATCAACCGCTCCAGGTACACATAGCGAAACAGGCGGGGGCAATGGTCCAGCAAGGCCAGCGAAGAGGCGGAGAGGTTGACCTGCTCAAAACTCAACCTCTCCAGAGAAGGGGCAGAGCCTGGTCGCGAAGCAGGCGTAGCCTCAAAGGGGGCAATCGGGATCCCAGACATGGGCAAGTTCTGGCGAGGGTGGGATAGTTCAACTGTTCGCGCTAGCAGGACGGAGTCCTTTCCGCCAACCCCATCCGCTTTTCCGACATAGAGCCTGGCCCGGAAGGGAGCTGGATTGCCGTTGGCCCTTAGAAGACAGAATCCCTGCCTGGACAGCCAGACCCGGAACCGCCTGTGGTTGGGCTAGGTTCCTACCGGGCTTGCCCAGACCCAGACGGCGACCATCCCATCCCAGAGCAACAGAAGCAGAGCAAAACATCCTAGGAGCCCGTACATCCAAGGCTGAACGTAGGGGCGCAGCCCGCCAATCTCCAGTTGAGCGTGCCGTCGAATCTCAGCCAACAGCTGCTTGAACCTGGTCACCCGCATCGGCAAAAGTACGCGATCCCCCCCTCGGCTGACCAAGTAATACACCATACCACCCTGGCTGGTGGAGCGGGGCTCAATGCGCTCGATATCGGCCCACCGGATCTGCCACTCCTGCCGCACAAAAGGCGGCACCCAACTGGGGTAGGTGGCCTGCATGCCCTCTTCGTCCAACTGAATCTGCTGGCTCAGGGATCCCAGGACTACCCCCCATCCCAGCAGCAGAGCAATCCAAAGGGATCCCAGCTCAAGAGGTGTTGCCTGTTGCCGGGCCAGCAAAATGGGCAGGGGCAGAACCAGTCCCCAGTACAGAGCCTGCACAGCGCAGCGAATTAAGGGAGAGATGGGGAAGGTCATCGTCGGCAAGATGAGGCTAGCTTTATCAAACTTAAGATAGCGCTAGATAGCGCTTAAAAAGGCACCTCCTCCTCCAAGGACTCCGTCCCGCTGAGGCGAACGGCAAGCTGAGAAGACTGCTCACGCCGGTAGGACGGATTCCTTACTGCATTGGGAAAGTCTACAGGATGAGGACTCCGCCCCGCTGACGCGGACGGCTCTGCTCCTGTTGGCGAGCCGTAGGTCTCACCGGAGAGCAGGTCAGGGGATCCCTCGGCTTCTATAGCCTCTATTGAGGAGAGCTCTTCCGTGGATCCCGTCACGTCAGACTCCAAAACCCCTTCCAAATCCACCAAGCTGCCGTTGAAGTGGTCGGCAAAACGGCGGGCAATCTCCGCCAGCTCCTGGGTTAGCTCGAAGGACTGCCCACCGTGCAGGGTGTCGCGGCGCTCTGCACGACTTGGAGAATCGGTCGCGACAGCGGTGCGGAGCACTTTGTTCGCACCGGCGGGAGAAAGTCCTTGAGTTGCCAAGCCAGCCACCTTGGGGCCACCCATAGGATTGTCCCGCTCAGGCTCTGGCGAAGGTGGGCTGGAGTCAGAAGGGGAATGTTGCTGTCGCTGGGCAAGGCCGTGGCTCTGCGGTTCTGCTCTGGGCTCCCTTGAGGAAGCACGACTGTTGGTGCTATCGCTCTGCAACCCCGGCGTGGTGACAGGATCCGGGGCCACGGGGGCGGGGGGCAGGTCTGTTTCTCGGCTGAGCAGTGCCGAGGACTCCGCACCGCTGACGCGAATGGAAACATGCGGCCCGCTGGAGCGCTGCACAATCAAGTTGAGCTGCACAGGGCGCTGCAGCAGGTTGTGGAGCACCGACCGCAGTTCGGCTTCTTTGCTGCGCACTTTTTCCACCAGACCCTTGCTGGGAAAGGCGAGGGTAATTGCTTCAGGAGTCTCTTGGTGCAGGTGGCCGGATCCCATCAGAGCCTTGGTGAGGGGAGAGAGGCGCTTGAGGAACTCGTCCCAGTGGGGGCGCAGCAGCTTGACTTTGGCGGCGTCCCTTGCCGGTTCTCTGGGCTGCTCCGAGGACTCCGTCCGAGTAGCGCGATCTGCCTTCTGGCTCGACGCAACAGCAGGGGAGGCTGAAGGCCCAACAGTTAATTCATCTATCTCACCAACAGTTGATGGGCTTGATGGGCTGATGGTCGCAGCAGGGGCCGGAGGGGCTGTCCCGTCCGGGGGAGTTCTCTGGGGTGCAGGAGATAGGTCAAGGGCTGGGAAAGGACTCCGTTCCGCTGAATCCTCAGCCACCATGCTTGGGCGCAGCTGGCCCAGCAGATCCACTAGGGCAATTTCCAACCACAGTTGGGGCTGTCCGCTTTGACGAATTTGCGGCTCACACTGGCGCAGATGGCTCTGGGCTGCCAGCAGCATCTCCACCGAGTAGCGAGGGGCCCGTTGCTGCAGGGCTGCCCAGGTGGAGTCCGTTACAGCCACCAACTCCCGTTGCTGGGGGGCTGTCTTGACCAGCAGCAGATCCCGGTAAAGGGCCACCAAGTTCTGCAACAGGGCTAAGGGCTCTTTGCCCCGCTCCAACAATTGCCGAGTTTGGCTGAGCACCGCCTGCACATCCTGAGCCAGCAGCGCATCCATCAGAGCCAAAAGCTGCTGTTCCGGGATCCCGCCCACCAAGTCCCAAACCGCCTCCGGGGTGATGGATCCTTCCAAGAGGCTGAGCTGGTCCAGCAGGCGTTCGGCGTCCCTCAGGCCCCCTTGGGAAAGTTGGGCCACCAGTTGCAGCGCCTCCGGCGTGATAGGGATCCCTTCTTGGGCGGCGATCTTGCCCAGGTGGGCCACCATGTCGTCGAGGGGGATGCGGCGGAAGTCAAACCGCTGACAGCGGGAAACAATGGTGGGCAAAACCCGCTGCGGGTCAGTGGTGGCCAGGACAAATACCACGCGGGGGGGCGGCTCTTCAAGAGTTTTCAGCAAGGCGTTGAAGGCCGCATTGCTGAGCATGTGGCACTCGTCGATGACATAGACTTTGTAGCGGCTGTTCACCGGGGCAAACTGGGCCCGCTCGATCAGCTCGCGGATGTTGTCTACGCCGGTGTTGCTGGCCGCGTCAATCTCGAGAACATCCAGGGAGGCTCCCGCAGTGATGGCGCGGCATTGGCTGCACGCCTGGCAGGGATCCGGCGTCGGCCCCTGTTCACAATTCAAAGACTTGGCCAAGATGCGGGCGCTGGAGGTTTTTCCCGTGCCCCGCGGCCCGCAGAACAAATAGGCAGGCGCCACCCGCCCCAGCCGGATGGCATTGGCCAGCGTTTGCACCACCGCTCCTTGGCCGACCACATCGGCAAAGCGCTGCGGGCGGTATTTTAAATGCAGGGGTTCATAGTTGCCAGCGGTGGCCATTTCCGGGATCTCCAAGCAAGCAGCGCCCCAACCGGAACCGCGCAAGAGCATGACTCTAGTCAATAATAAGCTCAACTATACTGAAAATAATGTATAATATGTTCAGTACGGATTACTACCAGTTGATCTTTCTGTTTACTTTCGAGTCTGCCAACATGGTAGCCAAAGCAAAGCAGAAAATTGGTAGTAAGACGACACGGAAACTGCGCTTTGGGTATTCTACTCAAAGCTTTGCGGGATACCGCCATTCTGTTTGGACTCCGTCCCGCTAACGCGAATGGAAACAAACAGAATGCTATCGCTGCATAGTTGAACAGTGATGTTCAGCAGTGTTCAGCGTAAATGTATCAGCTCTGCTCTGCTGACGCGATCCCACCGGGGCTCCCCTATTCTGGCTTCTCGATGGCGGGATCCCTCCCTGCCCATCAAGAGCAGGGCTGGACACCAGGGGGGGAGACCGGCAGAGCTTTTGTGCTCCGCTCCGCTGAGGACTTGGGATCCCGGCGACGCAGAGAGGGAAGCTGGGGCAGTTGCACTCTCCAGCCGGGCGAGTCGAGCTGATCTATGTGCTGCACGCGGTAGCTGAGCTGATACACCTCCTTCCTGAGCTGGCGATTCTCGGCCTGGATGGCGGCGATGCGCTGGCGGATGGGCTGCAGGCGGGCTTGCAGCTTGCGCCGGTAGAGCTCTGGCAACTCTTGAATCATCTGCTCCAGCAACTGCTTCTCTTGGTAAAGCTGCTCAATCTCCGCCTCATAGCTGCGAATTTGTCGGTGTTGCTTTTCTTGGCGCAGCTCCAGAAGGTCTATCTGGCCCTGCAAGATGCGATTGCGCTCTCGCAAAAGCTGGATTTCCCGCTCCCGCGCGGCCAGAGCTTGAGCAAACTCCGTCTCGCCAACGCAGCCTGCTTCCTGCATCGTTTCTCCCTCAACCCACCCGTACATGGCTACCCTCCGTCCCACCGGGGCGTAGGGGATCCCCTATCCGTCACTGTATCCGGCCCGCGGGGGTGAGGCAAATGGCCTCTGGCCCGCCGACGCCAAAGCTTGCTTCACCTGGGCTTCCAGCTCAGCCAGGGATCCGGAGTTGTCCAGCACCACATCGGCACGGCGCACTTTTTCCGCCAAAGGCCACTGGCTGGCAATGCGAGCTTCGATTTCTTCCGGCGTCAGGGGATCCCGGCGGGCAAGGCGTTGCCGCTGCTGCTCTGGGGTGCAAGTCACCACCCAAATCTCGCTGGCCCAATTTTCCATGTGGGCTTCAAACAGCAACGGGATCATCAGACAAACGGTTTGAGATCCCTGGGCAGAGGAAAACCCTGGCCCGCTGTTCTTTTGGGAACCAGGCCCTTCCTCAAGCAACACGCCATGCGCCTCAGAGCTCTGCTCCGCTAACCCGAACAGAAAATCTTGCAGTTGAGCTTTAACAAAAGGGTGGATCTGGGCCTCTAGCCAAGCCCGCTCGGCAGCATCGGCAAACACGATCTGGCCCAACTGCCGGCGATCCAGATCCCCGGAGGGTGTTTGGATGGCCTTCCCATAGCGTTCCAGTACCCGCTCGCGAATGGGGGATCCCACCGCCAAGGCCTGGCGGGCCATTTGATCGGCATCGGCTACTGGGATCCCGTGCTGCTCCAAGATGCGGGCGACCGTGGATTTGCCCGTGCCCACTCCGCCTGTCAGGCCGATGATTCGCATAGCTGTCGTGGTTACGGTTTAGCTTGCTGGGGTAGAGGGGCGCTGCCAGGGTAAAGCCAGTTGAAGGTTTTTCTTCAAGGGGAGGCCGTTTTTGCAGCCAGCGGAGAAGAACGGTGCTCTGCCGCAGCCGGCAAAGGAGAGCTGGGCGGCAGCAGGCTATACTCAAAGCCCTCCACCAAGGCCCGACAGGAGGCTTCGATGATGTTGGTGGAAACCCCCACCGTGGTCCAGCGGCGGTGACCGTCGCTGAACTCCACCAGCACCCGCGTTTTGGCCGAGGTGCCGGCCCGCCCGTCCAAAATGCGCACCTTGTAATCAGACAGGTGAATCGCCTCCAGTTGGGGATAGAACTCCAGCAGCGCTTTGCGTAGCGCCCCATCCAGAGCAGCCACCGGCCCATTGCCTTCCGCCGCCGTCACTCGAGTTTGCCCCTGCACCGCTATCTTCACCGCCGCCAAAGATTGCACATCCGTTGCTTCGCCACTGGGATCCCGGTCTTTGCTGTTCCAATCGGAGCGTGTGGTGGTCGTCACGTTGAAGCTGAGCACCTCAAAAGGATGGGAGCGTTGTCCCAGCAAGCCCCGCACCAACAGCTCAAAGCTGGCCTCAGCAGCCTCAAACTGATAGCCCTGCAGCTCCAAAGTTTTCAGCCGCTCCAAAATCAAGCGCGCCTGTGGATCCGACTTGTCCAGCCGGATCCCGAATCCGGCCATTTTGTGGAGAATGTTGCTCAGCCCCGCCTGTTCTGAGACCACGATGCGGCGACAGTTGCCCACTTGCTCGGGGGCGATGTGCTCGTAGGTGAGAGGGTTTTTCTGAACGGCGCTGACGTGGATCCCACCCTTGTGGGCAAAGGCCGATAGGCCCACAAACGGAGCATGGTCATCCGGGGCCAAATTGACCACCTCGCTGATGGAGCGGGAGATCTCCGTCAGGTGCTTCAGCTTCTCTTGCGGCAGACAGCGATAGCCCAGCTTCAGTTGCAAGTTGGGAATGACGCTGCACAGGTCGGCATTGCCGCAGCGTTCCCCATAGCCGTTGATGGTGCCCTGCACCATGCGCGCCCCTGCCTGCACCGCCGCCAGGGCATTGGCCACAGCAGTGCCGGAGTCGTTGTGGGTGTGGATCCCTAGGGGCAAGTGCTGCAGGTGATGGGATTCTGCCAAGACAGCTGCCGTGATCGCCGCAATCTCGTGGGGCAGGGATCCGCCGTTGGTATCGCAGAGAACCAGCCACTCCGCCCCCGCCGCCGCCGCTGCCGCTAGGGTTTGCAGGGCATAGTCGGGGTTGTGGCGATAGGCGTCGAACCAGTGCTCGGCATCGTAGATGACCCGCCGCCCCTGGGATCCCAAGTAGGCAATGGTGTCGCGGATCATGGCCAGGTTTTCCTGCAGCGTGGTGCCCAGGCCCTCGGTGACGTGGAGATCCCAAGACTTGCCGAAGACGGTTATATAGCGGGTGCCCGCCGCCAAAATGGCCTGCAGCATGGGATCGTCTGCCGCCCGCCGCCCCGGCTTGCGGGTAGAACAAAAAGCCACCAGCTCGGCTTGCTCTAGGGGCTCTTCCCGCATCTGCCAGAAAAACTGCACATCCTTGGGATTGGCTCCTGGCCAGCCCCCTTCAATAAACGGGATCCCCAGCCGATCCAGCAGCTTGGCAATCTGTAACTTGTCTTGCACCGACAGCGATAGACCCTCTCGCTGGGCCCCATCCCGCAATGTGGTGTCGTAGAGGGTGATGGTGGCTGAGCAACCCAGATCAATCTTCATATCGCATCAGTTTCTTGTAAAAGGCGGTGGAGAAATCCGGCTGTTGTCCGCGCTGCACCAAAGAGACGACATCAATCAGATAATCCACAAACTCGTAGTTGGCGATGGAGAGCTGATAGGTGAGATCTGCATCCTGAGCAAAGATGACCTGAACCACCGTCAGATCCGAAGGCAACGGGGACGTATGCCAGCTGGCCAAGAAGCGGACAGGCTCTTCCCCCTCGATGGCCCTCTGCCCTTCCAGGCTGGCTTTTTTGTAGAGGCCCACCGCGAGGGCTAGGTACTGTCGGCGGGCAACGGCGTAATAGGGCTGATAAACGGCCACTTCTGGCGGGCTAGCGGGTTCAAGTTGCAAAGCCATGGTGCGCTAGGAGAGGGGTACCGCTTTTTCTAAGTTTCATGAAGTTCTGCAAGATAGGTGGGATCCCTATAACCAAGTAGATATCTCTGCATTGGCTGTAGCAAGTGTCGCCGGAAAAAGCTGTGAGGTCAATTGCGGCAGAGAGCCCAGAAAAAATTATAAGGGGCCACTGCAACCCATTTCATTCAGCGTATCGCGAAGCGGTGCGGTTCCCGGTAGGGTGCCGGAGGCATAGCACCATCGCGACAGCAGGTGAGCGGACTACGGATAGATTGCCCAATTGTCTACTTTTCCTTGAGGGATCCCGCATCCCATGCTGGGGAGAAGCGTTGGAAAGTCGGGGATCTCTGGGAAAGAATAGAAAGAGGGGGGATCCCTGCCCCTGATAGCAACCGGCTTTTCTCCTGCCGGCGGTGGCGAGACGGTGCCCTTGCTTGGTTCTCCAAACGTTTGGCATCTCCTGGCTTCATGAACACAACCCAAGACCCAACCGCTTCTCGTCTCGACCCTCTCCCCCCCGGAGAGGGAGGAATAGCGGCCAACCCCCTGCTGGAGTGGGATCCCGTCCTGCAGCGCAAGTTCCAGCAGCTTGTCCAGATCTTCGCCGAGATGGAGCAGGTCTTGGTGGCCTACTCTGGGGGGGTTGATAGCAGCCTGGTGGCCAAGTTGGCCTGCGATCAGCTGGGGGAGCGGGCCCTGGCCGTCACCGCTGCTTCTCCTTCGCTGCTGCCGGAAGATTTGGAGGAGGCAATTCAGCAGGCTCGGCAAATCGGGATCCGCCATCAGATCGTCGAAACCCACGAGCTGGAGGATCCGAGCTACGCCGCCAACCCCGTTAACCGGTGTTACTTCTGCAAAAGCCACTTGCACGATACCTTGCGCCTGTTGGCCCAAGCCCAGGGATATGACCATGTGGTGGATGGCCTCAATGCCGACGATCTGGCCGATTACCGACCGGGGACACAGGCAGCTCGGGAGCGCGGCGTGCGTTCCCCTTTGGCGGAGGTGGGGATGAGCAAGCTGGAGGTGCGGCAATTGTCTCGCCACCTGGGGCTGTCTTGGTGGGATAAACCGGCCCAACCCTGCCTCAGCTCTCGCTTTCCCTACGGGGAGGCAATCACCCCTGAGAAGCTGCGTCGGGTGGGAGCGGCGGAGCGCTACTTGCGCAGCTTGGGTTGGCGGCAGGTCAGGGTGCGCTCGGAGAAGGACACCGCCCGCATCGAACTTCCTCCGGATCAGATCGTGGAGTTTGTGCAGAAAACCAATCTGGAAGCGCTGGTCAAGGCCCTGAAATCCTTCGGCTATCTCTATGTCAGTCTCGATTTGGAGGGCTACCGCAGCGGCAAGCTCAACCGAGTCCTCAACCTTTCCCAGTTGGCCACAAGCTAGCGGGCTGGGGAAGCCGTAGGGGATCTGTGTTGAAGTTTTGCGCCGGGTGATTATGAGAGGGTTGCGGTTGCTCTGGCTCTGCTTGGGGGTGCTGGGGTTGGCAGTTGCCGGCCCTACTGCGGCTCAGGTGGAGTCCCAGAAGAAGGGGGGCGCTCAGCCCATG
The DNA here is from genome assembly GCF_054060435.1 of Thermostichus sp. MS-CIW-34. NCBI lineage: Bacteria > Bacillati > Cyanobacteriota > Cyanophyceae > Thermostichales > Thermostichaceae > Thermostichus > Thermostichus sp. MS-CIW-34. The sequence continues at coordinate 14,771 of NZ_JBSSDE010000030.1, forward strand.
GATACGACTGACCTCAGCGCCGTTGCCGACCGAACGTTACGGCTGCGTTCTGACCGGCAAACCTTCGATCAACGGGCGGAAGTCTTCCAAGCAGAAGGCAATGTGGAGATGCGGCTGGGCCGCTCTGTGTTGCGGGCGGATCGCCTGCGCATTGAGCTGCGACAGCGGCGGGCTGTGGCCGAGGGCAATGTTTCTATTCAACTGGATCGGCAGCGCATTCAGGGATCCCGCCTAGAATACGACTTTGAGCAAGAGCGGGGATTTTTGGAAGAGGCCTTCGGGCAGGTGGATATTGGCCAGTTGCAGGCCAGTGGATCCCCGGCAGCCGCCCTCTCTCCGCAGCGGCTGGTGCGCTTTCGTGCCGTTCGCATCCGCTTCGATGCCACCACCTGGGAAGGAGAACAGGTGCGGCTGACCAACGACCCGCTGGATCCGCCGGAGTTGGAGATTCGCAGCCCACGGGTGACCTCCACTCTTCAGGCAGATGGTTCCAGCCTGCTGATTGCCGAGGCGGGGCAATTGGTTTTCGACCAGGTCTTGTTTCTGCCCCTGCCCATTCGGCTGCGCTTCGACTCGTTGAACCGTCAGCCTCCGGTCAGCATCTTCTACGACGATTTCGACCGAGAAGAATTGCGACGGGGCCTGATCCTGCAACCCAACTTCGAGCTGCTGCGGGATCCCAACGTGAGCTTGGTGCTCTCCCCGCAACTGTATCCACAACGTCTTTGGGGCAGTGAGCAGGGCCTTTTGGATGGGATCGGGCTGCGGGCCGATTTTCGTTGGCGGCAACCGGAAGCCAACGCTCAAACCTCGCTGTTTGCCGAGCTGCGGGGGATCGTCTTCCAGGAGTTTGCTCAGCGCTTGCGAGCCCAGGTCGAACACCGCATCACCACCGGCGATGGTGGAGAAGTCGCCTACACCTACGCCTATCGGGAACGCTTCTTCAGCGGTCGCCTGGGGTTTCAAATTGTGGAAAACCGCCTCGGTGCCAGCTACCGCTCACCCACCCTGCGCCTAGGGAATACCGGCTTGGATCTCAGCTACCGCATAGCCGTCGACTACATTGATGCCTTGGGGCAGCCGGATGAAATCGACACGGATCCGGAGTTGGCCTTAGCCAACACCACCGACCGCATTCAGCTCTCCCGCCTGCAACTGGGGGCAACCTTGAATCGCTCCTTTCCCCTCTGGAGCCCTCCCAAGACGGCGGCGGATCCCCCACCCCGCTTTTCCGCTCTGCCCATCGAGCAAGGGATCTGGCTCAGCACCGGTGTGAGCAGCAGCCAGTCTTTTTACTCCAATGGCCGAGCCCAGAGCTATACTGCCGGCAGTATTGGCATTGATGCGGTGATTGGGGCTTTTGTGGCCGATACCTTCGACTACACCAACCTGAGGGTGACCTACTCCAACGGTTTTTTGGCCGGAGCCTCGCCATTTTTGTTCGACCGCATCACCACGCGGGAACAGCTCGTCCTGGGCTTTTTGCAACAACTGTACGGCCCGCTGCGGGTGGGGGCAGAGACGACGGTAGATTTGCAGTCAGGCCAGCAGGTGGATGTCGTCTATCGCCTGGGCTATGACCGCCGCACCTATGGCTTCAGCCTGCAGTACAATCCGGTGCGCCAGTCGGGGGCTCTGGAGCTGCGGGTGGAGGGCCTGAACTGGGATCCCGGCCAATCCTCGCCGCAGCCGACGACGGGATCGAGGATCCAAGAGCCCTGATCCCCAAACTCCAAGGGAACGGAAAAATGTAATCCTGACTACTACTCTGTGGAGATTTTCTATGAGAAATTGTCCCATATTGGGGAAAAATCCTAATTCAAATCTTCCTCGAATTGCAGAACCCTCTTGGAAATCGAAACAGTAAGGTAAAATACAGAAGTCATTTTTTCCAGGATTGATTTCTGCCAGTTGGGATCGCCGTATCGCAGACTACCGCAGTGATCCCCAGACGGTGTTAGGGTAGATGATAGGCTGAGCAACGTGGGCTGGTAATCTGAATTATGCAAACACTCGATGCAATCCCCGATAAAAAACGAGCAGAGCGAATAACCTGTAGCTACATCAATGCGACCAGCTCCATTCAGGTGGTTCGCATCACGAATATCGAAAACTGGTACTTTGAGCGGGTGGTCTTTCCAGGCCAGCGGCTGCTCTTTGAAGCGGTGCCTGGAGCCAAGCTAGAGATTCACACGGGTATGATGGCCAGCTCCATTCTGGCAGACACCATCCCCTGTGAAAAGCTGCGCGTTCGAGAAACGGAGCCGGTGACTGCGGGCGCCTAGATCTCCAGAGGCCAGGGGTGCGGACTAGGTTTCGCGGCCTTGCTGCTTTCTCTCTTCTCTTTCCGAACTGGGGGAAGGCTGAGGTGAGGGGCTGGCGGAGCGGCGCGGCTTGGGAGGTAGGGGGATCTCCAGGAAACGGGCGCTCAATCTCACCAGGCTGGTCTCTTGGGGCGGCCAAGGGATCCCCAACCAACGGGCCGTGAGCTCCAGCAAGCTGGGGGGTGGTGTCGGCGTAGGAGTTGGCGTGGGTGGTGGGGTGGGATAGAGATCCAGGCGCGGTGGCCGTGGGGTGCTGACCCGAAAAGCATCGGGGGGCGGTTGGGTCAGGGGTACATTCGGATCCCCGCATCCCAGCAAGCCCAGTCCGCCGGCAAGCAACAGGCCGTACAATTTTCGAGTGCCTCTACTGCCCATGAGTACGCTGCTGGACACCTCCAACAGGGTATCATCGGGATCCCAAGGCTCTGAGCTGGGCTTGCAAATCTTCCTCCAGCACAGATAGCTGGCGAGCCAAGGTCACGTAGCGGTTGGCGGTCAGGTTTTTGGCGGTAAACTGCTCCAGCAGTTGCTGATCCCGGGCAACCATTTGGTTGAGATACTGAGCCACAGAGGCTTGTGGATCCTCGATCAAAGCTCGGCACACCTGTAGGGCCATCACCAGTTGGGCCCGCACCTGCAAAAACAGCGACTGGATGTACTTTTGCTCAGCCTCACTGAGTTGCCGAAAATCCCGCCAATGCTGCCCCCCCTGCAGGGATTGTTGGAGCTCGTTGACCCAGTGGTTGTAGTCTTTTACTTTGCGGGCCAGATCGGTGGCAAACTTCATCACCTCGGGGGTGCTGTTGAGCAGGTGGGCCTCCTGCCAACGCTGCCGGATGCGATGCAGGCTTTTTCCCAAGCGCAAGTTGGCTCTCAGGATCCCCAACAGGAGCAGCAGTAGGATCCCGGTAGCTGCGGCATAGGACACCCAAGAGCCGGGATCCCGCATCCCCAAGAAGATGACCAAGGCTATTGCTATCAAACCAAAGGCCAGCATGCCCCAGGAGCGTAGCCGCTGTTGCTGCAAACGCAGGTACTCCGCCCGCAAATCAAAGGCCTCGCAGCAAGCGTCCAGATCGGCGGCCATGAGCTGGCGAAACTCGTCCGCGGAGATCGGTTCCACACTAATCATCGAGGGCACCCTTAACGCAAGTGGATCGAGGCCAAACGGCATCAAGACCTGCCCTGCCAATCACGGGCAGCTTCCGTGCTTTCTTGTAGGGGCTCCAGCGTTTCGCTGGCCGGAACCACCATCAACCCATACCCTCCGCTGCGGCAAAAATCGACGATCTCCTGCGTGTCAAAGCGTTCTGCCACGGGCTTGGGCAGTCCCTGTTGAGCCAACCGCTGCGCATATTTTCTTGCCGCAAACGAGCTCTCGAAAGCAATGACGATATCTTGACCCCCAACCTGGCGCGTGCAGATTCCCTCCTGCCCATTGGCTTGGTAAAGCAGCACGATCACCTGGGGGGGCAAGTCTCCTGGGCTGACCCAAGACAAACCCTTCTCAGCCTGGGATCCCCCGCTAAGCAATACATCCCGCGCCTCATTCAGCCGCGCCAGTTGCGCCTCTAGCAAGGGTCTTTGTCGCTCGTCCTCCAGTTCTGCGAGGGCAGTACTGAGGGTTTGGTATTCCTGAAACAGTCGCCCCCGGATCTGCCGCTCGGTTGCGTCCGGCGGAAGGTTGAGAATCTGAAGGGCTTCGGCGGTGTTCATCATGGGCTCTGATTTATTCAAAATCATTGCCTAGACTAGCTGTTCTGAGAGTCCCTGGAGAGAAGTTCTGCGATGATCGTGGCTGCCCGTTTTCTCGGCCAGACGAGAGGGTGGGCTCACCGTTCGCGCCAGCGGGCCGGAGGCCTTGTGCGGCGATGATTACTTCCATCTTTTGGCTGCTCGGCAGGGGAATCGGCTTTGGGTTGGTCGGATAAAGAGGGAAGGGGAAAGCCCAACTCAAAAGCCTCTCGTGCCAGCAAAGCCAGCAGAGATGGATTTAACTGGGCGCGTTTCACCCGCTCTTTGAGACGATTCCACAGGTGTGCTCGGTGGATGCGTTCCAACTCTTCTCGCTGTTCACGTATCATGTTGTTCCCACCTCTCTTGTATCAATCCTAACTAAGCAACAGGGGAGCCGGTGTCAGGGAACTTTGATGGATTTTAGGAGATGGGATCCTCATTTTCTCCGAGTTGACCCGCCGGGATCCCTGGGGTTGCCAGCAGGGAACACCATTCACATCTGTAATTTCTTGTGTTGCAGCAAGCCCGTCTTCGGAATGTACAAGGGCGGGATCCGACAGTTTTTCTAGGGACATTTTGGGATCCCTGCTCGCCTTAGAGGTCTTCCACACAGGGAACTGCGGCCTTGACAGGGCCAGCTTGCCCCAATCTATCCAAAAAATGCTGCAGGAGCTGAAAACCGGGTGGGTTGAGGCTGTAGTAAATCCAGCGCCCCTGCTGGCGAGCATTGACCAATTTCGCATCCCGCAGGGTTTTTAGGTGAAACGAGAGCTTGGATTGGCTCACCTTCAGCTCCTCGCAGAGATCACAAACACACAACTCACGCCCCTGCAGCAGTTGCAGCACGCGCAGACGAATCGGGTCAGAGAGGGCGTGGAATCCCTCCCGCACCTGCTCATCTGTCAAATTCCCCTCTACCTCAACCAGGAACGAAACCATCATCCAACCAGGGTAGCAGGAGTTTTGCGCTGCGGCTGCTGATGGATTCGATGGCAGGGGAAAGGCGCGACAATCAACCAGTTTGGCAGCATCTCACTCGAAGGCAAGCAAATACAGACCTTCCGGTTCAGAAGGGATCAGTTGATACGGATCTTTCTGATTGGCCTGTTCACAGAGATTCGCAAAAGACTGCAAACCTTCCAAGCGTTCCGTGAGTTCGCTGAGGGTATCGAGGTACTCCGCCAAGCCCGCTTGAGTCAGGTACCAAGATTTGTCCAGCTCTCGGAAATAGGTCATGTAAACTACCCGACCCTGACTGCTTCGCAGTACAGGGCAGGCTTAAGGCCTCCGGCCCGCTGGCGCGAACGGTAGCCCTGTAGTTGGCAAGCCAACCACGTTCGCGAAGCGAGCCGTAGGCTTGACCTCTAGGCTGGTTTACAGCAGCCCCCAAAAGCGCAATCACATTTGCACCGTTAAAATCAGCATCCCCTTCCCAACCACAATGCCCGCACTTAAATCCCTTCCCATCCCGGTACGACTTACCAGAGTCGGGATGAATGGGCAAGCATTTGTGGCAAGTCTGTGAGGTATAGGCCGGTGGTACAGTTACCACTTTCTTCACAAGCTCTCCACAGTTTCGCTGAAATCAATCACTGGGATCCGTTATGCGAGAGACACAGTTGCACCGGCTATGGCTGGTGTTGCTGGAAAAAGCTGCTTTGAATCATCTGTTGAAAAGCCTGGGCTGCTCGCGAAGTGTGCAGAACCCTCGCGAGAGCATCTACAAACGGCTCATCAATCTTTTGCCAAGACGGAGACGTTAATCCCGACACAGGGATCCAATACGAGCTTGGCAGGTGGCGATTTCTTGGGGGGTGAGGTTGTCCCAATTGACGTCGCGGCGCAGCACCAAGCCATTGTGCCCGGTGATGAAACGGGGCAGCTCTGCTTGGTCGATCACGCTCAGATCCCGCATGTGATAGGTAGTGTAATAGGTAACATCTGGGCTCTCGAAATCCACGTCGATAAGGGTGAGGGTCTTGCGGGGGGGCAGAGGGCTGCCCAAGAGGGGACGAGGGCCAGAGCCGAGAATGCCGCAGTGAAGCAGTTGCAGTTGCCCTTTGTGGCCAGGGTAGTAGCCGTGGTCGTGGCCGCTGATGTAGGTGTGGACGCGGTACTTCTCCAGCAGAGCCCGTTTGGCATCCGCCTCCAGCAGCACTTCTCCCGGATCGTCGCGCCCGACAGTGATGGCGTAGAGGGGCAGATGGCCGATGACAATGCGCAACTTGGCCTTCTGAGCCCGTTCGCTGGCCAGAGCCGCTTCCGCCCAGGCCATTTGTTCGGGCGGGATGTAATTGCAGGTGGCATCCCAGACTAGGTAAAACACATCGTCTTTTTCAAAGGTGTAGTAGAAGGGAAAGTCCCCCCGATCCACAAAGTTCAAACCTGGGTCGTGGGCCGGATCGTTCCAAAACTCGCGGGCCAGATCCCGTTCTTTTTGAAAGAGAAAGCCGCCCCGCGTGGTGCGGGCACAGGAAGCATCGTGATTGCCCAAGGTAAAGCCGTAGGGAAGTTTGGCCGCACGGATTGGGCCAGCCACATGCCGGTCGAAGGCTGCCCACATGGCGCGAATGCGCTCCTCCGACAGGCGGGGATCCTGACCGGCCACCATATCTCCTCCTCCCAAAACAATATCCGGCTGAAGATAGGGGATGAGGCCGATGCCCCGATCCACCTCTGGGTCGTATTCCACCGAGCCGTAGATGCCGTTCATGTCACTGATGACCAAGAGGCGCAGATCTCGGCGGGGGGGGATGTAGAGGCCATGGGGGGCATCTGGATGGGGGACGACGGTGGGGGTGGGCTGGGGGGTAGGAGAGGGGAGAGCGGCTCTAGGGGATCCCATCCCTGGGGCTAGATGAGAGGGCTGCTGCCGACTGGCCCAATAGGCTCCTGCCAATCCACTGCTGCTGGCCAACCCCAACAAACCCAGAATTACCTTGCGCCGCTGCATGATCTTTGCCCCCAACACTCCAGCGGTATTGTAGAAAATCAAAAGGCTGATGTTGGGCTCTTCCATCTGCGCACGGCCTGGACTCGGCTCGAAGATGGCTATGCGCGGCAGCTCTTGTAGAGTTCGGGGTGTTTTTTGAACAACTGTTGACGCACAAATGCTACCTTGGTAGAGATGAGCAACTACCTATCTCAGACTCGGTATGACTTGAGGTTTTCCATGCCTCGCCCCTTGGATTCTTTGGAAGCTGCTTTGGAACGGTGCCGGGAGTGCAATCTGCGTTTGAGCCGACAGCGCCGTTATATCCTGGAGCTGCTGTGGCAGTGTGGCGAGCACCTCTCCGCCCGCGAGATTTACGATCGCCTCAATCAGCAGGGCAAACCGATTGGCCACACGTCCGTTTATCAAAACCTGGAAGCTTTGGCCAGCCACAACATTGTCGAGTGCTTGGATCGTGCCGATGGGCGCCGCTACGGCAACCGCACCCATCCCCACAGCCACGTGAACTGTCTGGATAGCAACCGCATCTTGGATGTGGACGTGGAGCTGCCGCCTGAACTGCTGGCCCAAGTGGAGCAACAAACGGGCACCCGCATCCAAAGTTACCGCATTGAGTTTTTTGGGGTGGAAAAGCCTGCGGAGCCCCAGCAGTAACCTTGGCAAAGGGATCCCTGCTGCCCTGAGCAAAAGTTGGGCAAAGGTCAGTAAGCTCGATTTTGGCCTTTGCCGATTTGCGACTGGATTTGCTCGAGAGAACTGGCAGGGGCCAGGCATTTGTTGCCCCAGCACACCAGCCCTAGAGCTCCTTCCGGCAGAGGTTCGGCTTCGGTGGGGAGAGCAAAGACGGTGGTGGGCCAAGATCGTTGCTGAAAGGCGGGAATGGAATCGGCCTCCAGGGTGACTTTCACCCAATTGCTATACCAATCCAGTCCGGCAAAAAGGCTGGGGCAGGTGCGCGGCTGGGTGCTCATGATGTGGGCAAAGGTTTTCAAGGCCTGCTCTGCCCGCTCCAGGTAGTCCAGATCTCCAGTGAGGGCGGCCAGGCGCACCAGGTTGGCAATGGCCACCCCATTGGCTGCAGGGGTAGCGTTGTCCTGGAACTCCTTCTCTCGCACCAACAGCTCAGGGGCACTCTGGGCATCGCTGACAAAGTATCCCCCCCTGGCCGGATCCCACAGTTGCGCATCCATCTCCTGCTGGAGCTGGAGGGCAGCCTGCAACCAGTCTTGAGGGGTGGGATCCCCCACCAGGGGCAGGCAGGCTTGCTGCAAGTCCAACAGGGCCTTGATCAGCAGGGCGTAATCTTCCGATTTGGCGGGCACCTGAGCTGTGCCATCGTAGTTCAGGCGCAACAGGGATCCGGTCTCAGGGTGGCGCTGCTGGCTGAGGATGAATTGGGCTGCCCGCAGAGCGAATTGCAGATAGTCTGCGTTGCCGAACACTTGATAGGCCCGCGCCAGGCCGGAGATCATCAAGGCGTTCCAAGAGACGATCATCTTGGTGTCGGTGACAGGTGGGATTCGCCCTGGCCAGGATTGCAGACGGGCCGACTGGGCATCCACTGCCGGAGGGAAGGGAACTCGTCGCTCCGCAGAGCCATAGCGTGCCTGAAACAGATGGGTGGTCAAGGCGGCTTCAACTTCTGGCGGCAACGCTCCTCCCTGTTGGCGCTGCAAGACGATGCAGCCGGGCCGATCGGGGAAGTTGCCCCCCGGCGATAGGTCAAACGCCTGCTGCAAGGCGCGGAAGGTTTCTTCCCCCAAGAGCTCCTGCAGCTCCTGCCAGCGCCAGACGTAGAACTCTCCCTCCTCTGGCTCTCGATCCTCTGCCCGGGCAAAGCTGTCGGCATCTTGAGCGGCGTAGAAATACCCGGCAGGGGCGGTCATCTCTCGCGCCACCCACTCCACCGTCAGCCGCACCGCCCGCTCGATGGCCGGATCTTGGATACCGTGCGCCCACAGATCGGAGAGAAACTCTAGGATCTGCCCGTTGTCGTAGAGCATCTTTTCAAAGTGGGGCACCGTCCAGGTGGGATCCACGGTGTAGCGGTGAAATCCTCCGGCCACATGGTCGAAGATCCCTCCCAGCACCAAGGCCATGCCTCGCTCTTTGGCCCGTTCCAGAGCGCTCTGCGAGCCGGGGATCCCTTCTGGTGGGTCGAAGCGGGCCGAACGCAATACCAACTGAGCGTAGGGCATCATGGGAAATTGCTGCACCGCCCCGGCATTGGAGAGCAAAGGCTGGATCTTGGGGATCCCAGAGCGCAGCAGGTCGGCGGGAATGTGGTCTTCCGGCACTAAGTCGCTGAGGGTGGTCAGAGCCGTCAAAATCTGGCCTTTCATCTCCTCTATTTTTTCCTTTTCCTGCCGGTAAAACTGCAGGATGCGCTGCAGCAAGGCCAGAAACCCCGGGCGGCCAAAGCGGGGCTCTACGGGAAAATAGGTGCCGGCGTAAAAGGGCACCAGGTCATCGGGCGTGAGGAAAACATTGAGGGGCCACCCCCCCTGCCCGCTCATGAGCTGCAACGCCTGCATGTAGATGCTGTCGAGATCGGGCCGCTCCTCGCGATCCACCTTGATGGGCAAAAAATGGGCATTCAAAAAGGCGGCAATTTCAGGGTTGGAAAAAGCCTCGCCCTCCATGACCGTACACCAGTGGCAACTGGAATAGCCGATGGATAGGAAAATCGGCCTATCCTCGGCCCGCGCTTTCTCCAGAGCTTCTGGGATCCAAGGCCACCAGTCCACCGGGTTCTCGGCGTGCTTGCGCAAGTAAAGGCTGGAACTTGTGGCGAGGCGATTGGCCATGAGTACACCCTCTCACCCTTTTTGCTTTTCAGGCTAGCGCGTCCTCCTCCCAAGGCAGAGCCAACCCACTGTTGTTCAAGATACACTCACCCAGGATCCCTGTCGGTCAAGCCTGCTCCTGCTCGGCAGCCGGGACTAAAAACTCCAGAGGGCGCCCGTGTAAAACCAAGGTGGTGCTGGGATTTTCCACAAAGCCGATTCGCTCGTAAAAGCCACGCTGATGGGTTGTGAACAGGTAGATGCGCTCCACCGACTGCAGGTGGGGATGGCTGATCAGGGTTTCCACCAACTTGCGCCCAATGCCCTGACGTCGGTAATCGTGATCAACCACGATATCCCAGAGGACGGCTCGGTAAACCCCATCGGAAGTGGCGCGGCCAAAGCCAATCAGGCGCTCCCCATCCCAGGCGCTGACCACCGGATGGCTGTGGGCAACGGCCCGCTCCATCTCCTGCCGCCGGCGATTCTGCGCCCAAAAGGCGTTGCGGTTCAACAGCAGGAGAAGTTGATCCAGATCCAGCTCGCCCCGCTCCAGAGAGAAGCGAATGTTGCGGTTGTCCACCGGCTGACGAGAGAGGGCAATGACAGGCTCAGGAGAGGGATCGGGCATGAAGAAAACCTTTGCAGCAGTGAGGGTTGGCAAGGGGAAGTTCAACAAAACGCTTAGGCCTGACAAACTGAGGCTAGCTGGCCGAGGCACCTTCGGCGGTTGGCCCCGCATGCTCCAGGGCATAGGCCTTGAAGCGCTCCAGGTCCGCCTGGATGGTGCTCTCCACCACTTTGCCCACAAACAGGCCATCCAAGATTTTGCCGAGGATCCCCGGGAGCTTGTAGGCCACCGACAGCTTCACAATGGTACTGCCTTTGCGGTCGTAAAAGCGCAGCGCGCCCCGATTGGGCAGCCCCTCCACCGAACTCCAGCCGATGTGTTGGTGTTTCACCACCGTGTGGGTGCGGGAGATCCAACTGAAGGTGAGGCCGCGGGTATCCAGTGTCCACCGGGACAGCTCCTGATCCAGCAATTCCACCGAGCGGATCCACTTCATCCAGCGGGGCATGAGGGTGAGGTTGGCCCACAAATCCCATACCTGCTCAATGGGAACAGGCACCTCCACCTGACAGGTATGCTCTAGCCAATCTGACTCTGACATAGGGCCTCCCACGCAACACCCAGCAGAAACACAAACCATCCAGGGGCTTGGCCACAACGCCTCGGGACGGGATCCCTGCCTTTACAAAATTTTATATCGACCTAAGATAGCATTATCGGCCTCGTGAAAGTTTGGGGCTCTGCGCTTTTTGGCAGCCCGGTTTCTTTTTCGAGCAAGTTGCGGCTGCCCCCCATGAGGGCAATGCAGAAGGCAGGTATCATGATTGCCATCTGCAAGCTCCACTTGCAAAGGTTCGGTGCATCCACTCGGTTGACTTGACGGAACGACCTCACCATGGTTTCACAATGGAAACAGCATCTTAAGAACTACTTCGTGGCGGGGTTGCTGGTGGTGATCCCTCTGGCAACTACCATTTGGCTGACGGTGGAGGTGGCCACCTGGAGCATTGGCTTTCTGACCAGCATTCCGAAGCAGTTCAATCCCATCCAGGGTTTGCACCCGATCTTGATCAACCTCATCGATCTGGCGGTGGGCCTGTTGACGCCGATTGTGCTCATCCTGTTGATTGGCTTCATGGCCCGCAACATTGTCGGCCAGTGGCTGCTCAATCTCAGCGAACAGTTGCTCCATGCGATTCCGGTGGCGGGGCTGGTGTACAAGACCTTGAAGCAATTGGTCAGTGTTTTGTTTGCCCCCAACAATCAGCGCTTTCGGCGGGTGGTGCTGGTGGAATATCCCCGACCAGGAGCTTGGGCGCTGGCCTTTGTGACGGGCACCATTCAAACTCCCATTCGGCCCGATGGGCCGCAGCGCTCCCTTGGCCTGTTTGTGCCCACCACCCCCAATCCAACGACGGGCTGGTACGCCATTGTGCCGGAAGACCAGGTGGTGGAAGTGTTCATGCCGGTGGAAGATGCTTTTAAGATGCTCATTTCCGGCGGCATTGTCACCCCTGAGAGTTTTGAAGCGGGGCTGCAGCGGCGAGAAGGAGCTTTGGCCGTGACCATGCCCAGTTTGCGGGAGCTGGTGGAGCAGGAGCGGGTGGCAGGATCCCCCAGGGCTGACTCGGTGGGCTCTGAGGTAGGTTTTGAGACTGAAGGGATCCCTTAATCCTGCTTTCCTGTCCCTGCAGAAGGGCCGGGCTGCCAGAGCTGGTATTCTTTGGCCTGTTCCAAGCGCACATAAAAAGGCCGCATTTGCCGATCCAATGCCTCCACTTGCTCGGGGGAAAAGGCTTTCCAATCAGCGCGGCTGGCCCAGCGGAGGATGAGGTGGACAAGTTCAGGATCCTGCTGATCCAGCCAAACTTCTTTGCCCAGAAAACCCGGATGCCGGCGCAGGGCGGATCCCCAAACCCGCTCGTCTTGCTCAAGAAAGGCTGCTTGCCCACCGGGAGGAACCCGGAAGCAGAGATGTTCGATGGCGATAGGGCCGGGCGGGCTGGGGCAGGTCGACATAGGAGCAGAGGCGGCAAAGTTAAAGATGGGCCCTCTCAAGACTCCAGGGGGGAAGCAGTCAATCGTTGCAGGGTGGGAATGAAGTCGGGGTAGGAGATGCGGGCACAGTCGGCTCCCCTGAGGAGGGTGGATCCCTGCGCTCCTAGAGCTGCCACCATCAGGCTCATGGCGATGCGGTGATCCTCGTGGCTGTCGACCTCGGCCCCGTGAAGAGGGATCCCTCCCTTGATTTCCAGGCCATCAGGATATTCAGTGACCTGGGCTCCCATGCGGCTCAGCTCTTGGGCTATGGCAGCCAGACGGTCGCTTTCTTTGACCCGCAGCTCTGCGGCATCGCGAATCACGGTGATCCCCTCGGCAAAGGCCGCCGCCACCGCCAAAACCGGGATCTCGTCGATCAGGGTGGGGATGAGATCGCCGGCGATGGTGCAGCCGCGCAAGCGGGCCGAACGCACCCGCAGATCTCCCAGGGGCTCGCCGGCCATTTCCCGGCAGTTTTCAATTTGAATATCGGCCCCCATCTCCTGCAACACCTGCAGCGCACCGGTACGGGTGGGGTTGAGGCCCACATCCCTTAGCAGCAATTCGCTCTCGGGCACAATGGAGGCGGCCACCAGCCAAAAGGCTGCCGAGCTGATATCCCCCGGCACCTGAACTCTCTGGCCCACCAGGCGGGATCCCCCCACCACGGCCACGGTTTTCGCCTCTGGATCCACGTGAATGTCGGCTCCGAAGGCCCGCAACATCCGTTCCGAGTGATCCCGAGAGAGAGCCGGCTCGGTGACTTGGGTGGTGCCTTCCGCCAGCAGGCCCGCCAGCAAGAGGCAGGATTTTACCTGCGCTGAAGCCACCGGGGAGCGGTAGTGAATGCCCTTGAGGGATCCCCCTTGTACGGCCAAAGGTGCCAACGTCCCACCGGCCCGTCCCCAAATGCTGGCCCCCATCTGCCGCAGCGGTTCTACCACCCGCCCCATGGGCCGCGAGCGCAGGGAGCGATCGCCGGTGACGGCAAAAAAGCGCCCGGCCTGGCCAGCCAGGATCCCCAGCATCAGGCGCAAGGTGGTGCCGGAGTTACCTGCATCCAACACGTCTGCCGGTTCTTGCAGCTGGCCCAGGCCAACTCCCCGAATGCGAACACACTCGCTGTTGAGCTCCGAAATATCTGCCCCCAGCGCCCGAAAACAGGCTGCCGTACTGCGGGGATCCTCTCCCAGCAACAGCCCTTGGATGGTGGTTTCTCCTTCGGCCAGGGATCCCAGCATCAGGGCGCGGTGGGAAATGGACTTGTCGCCGGGGATGCTGACTTGGCCGCGCAGGCCCTTGGCCGGCGAGAGGGTCAAGATATCAGTAGCAGAAGAGTGAGTCAACACAGCAACCCTGACGGCAGACTGGGCAAAAGCGGGAGCAGTCTCATCATACTCAGAGCGGGACTCGCGCCCCAGAGATTTTGCCGGGGATCCCAAGACAGCCTGTCTTTTGACGGCCACCCCTCTTTTCCCAGAGGATCACCTTAACAACATGGATTCCTCGGTCGGGGCCTGGCCTCGGCCTTTTTTTTGCAGATACTGAACTTTGTAGCAGCAGAAATAGAACCCCCGCAAACCGTGCTTGGCAAGGTGTATCAACACGACTCTGTTTTGACCGAGGAGGTGATGGCCTACCTGCAACCCCAGGGGGGCGGTATTTTTTTGGATGTGACGTTGGGAGGGGGTGGGCACAGCTTGGCGCTGCTGCGGGGGGGAGCTGCTCGAGTGGTGGGGTTGGATCGGGATCCGGCGGCTCTGCAGGCGGCGCAAGCGCGTTTTGCAGCAGAAGGGATCCCCGGCAGCCGCATCCAACTGTGGCACCTCAATTTTGCCGATTTCGATCTGCAGCAGCATGGCTTTCGGGATGAGCAGGGGCAGGGGATCCCCTTCGATGGCATCGTGGCCGACTTGGGGGTGAGTTCGCCGCAACTGGACTGCCCTGAGCGGGGATTTAGCTTTCGCGGAGAGGGGCCGCTGGATATGCGCATGGATCCCAGTACAGCTCAGGAGACTGCCGCCGATTGGGTTAATCATCGCCCGGTCGAAGAGTTGATCGAGATTTTCACCCGTTACGGCGAAGAGCGATTTGCCCGCCGCATTGCCCATCACATCGAGCAGGCTCGTCCCCTCGCCACAACTACCCAGTTGGCCCAGGTGGTTTGGCAGGCGGTACCTCCGGCAGCTCGGCGAGGCCGCATTCACCCGGCCACTCGGGTCTTTCAGGCGTTGCGCATTGCCGTGAACCGAGAACTGGAGGCTTTAGAAACCTTGCTGGCCCAAGCCCCCACTTGGTTGAAACCCGGCGGCAGGTTGGCCGTGATCAGCTTCCATAGCCTTGAAGATCGCTTGGTGAAATGGGCCTTCCGCAGGGATCCCCGTTGGCAGGTGCTCACCCCCAAGCCCTTGTCCCCTTCCGAACTGGAACGGCAACGCAATCCACGGGCCCGCTCTGCCAAACTGCGAGTGGCTGCCCGCAGCAGTCAGATGTAGGTTTAGGTTGGTTCTCCCGCTCTCAAGAGATCGGCTACTGTGAAGCGGACAGCTGTCCTGCTGAGGCCGGGAATCGGGAGAAGGGGGTTGCTGTTGGGGGGCGCGGGGAACTAGGGTGAAGCGGAACCGGCAGTCCTGCACCGTCGGATCCCTTGGTGTGTGTGAGGTTAAGCCCTATGGTTAGCCAGCCTTTGAACGCAGGTCTTGATCGTCCCAAAAGCCCTCGTCGCCACAGACAGCCTTCTGCTCTGAGCCGACCCCTCTCCGGTACAGTTCAGGCCAGCCGCACCCAGCCTTTGGATTTGAAGTTGAAATCAGCCCATCCTCGCAGCCAACATTCGGCTTGGGCAGAACACCTAGCTTGGTGGAAGCAGATCTCCACAGGGATGGCTATCCTCTCTGGGGTTTCAGTGTTAAGCCTTTACAGTTGGACTGTGCATACCCAAAGCCGGTGGAGCCAGCGTTACCAGGTGTGGCAGCAGATGCAGCGCAACGAACGACAGTTTCTGCTGACTCAAGAATCCATTGCCAATTCTCTCCGGGAAATTGCCGACCGCTCCGAAATGGTGCCGCTGGTACCGGATCGGATGATCGAGGTGCCAATTGCCTCTCCCAGCCAAGTTAAACCGGATCCAGCCCACCAGACGACAGCCCCGCCTGAAATCGAAAAAGCTCCTCTTTTCTACCCGGTTGGGTACTAGTCCAATGAATCCCGTGGACAGCAGCCAAGCCACTGCTCCCCTCTTACTCTCCCAAAGGCTGTGGATTTTGCAAGATCTCAGCGTATCTCTATCCTCCCTATTCTTCAAATTCTTCAAAAGTCAAGGGATCCCTGGGCCTCGCGATCTGGAGTAGCAGCGGGCTATCCTTCAACTGCTTACAAAGCAGTGAAGAAATCTGGCCTAAATGGGATGTGGCCCATCCGAAGCCCTGGGATTGTCGTTGGGATCCCGTTCACCCCTGGGGATGACATCCCCCCTGGCAGGATAGGAACTCCAGAGCAGGGGATGTATGATGCCTAGCACGGCTTTTTCGGAGCAATCGCAGAGAAAGCTGTACCGACAGGTTGTCCTGGGGATCAGCCAGGGCATGTAAAGGGGAAAGTCCGGTGCAAATCCGGCGCTGTGCCGCAACTGTGATGGGCTTGGGCTAGACCTATGCCCTCAGTCAGGATGCCCGCCTGCGGTTTTGGCTCGCATTTCTTCCGCGTCGCACGGAATCAGGAGCTTCAAGAAAGAAAATGAATCCCATTCTAGGTCTCAGCCTGGCGCTGGGGGGTCTTGTTTTGGGGATCCCAGCGTGGGCGCAGCCGGCAGCTTCCCCGCCCTCAGCTCAAGAGGTGTTGGAAACCGGCGTTAGCGCCGAGATTTTAAATCAACCCGTCACCACACCTTTTCGCCGTCCTGGTTTGCTGCGGGATTCTTCCCGCCCGGTTTACGTCGTTACCCGCCAGCAAATTCGAGAGCAAGGGGCAAGAACGGTTCAGGAGGCCCTGCGCTACCTGCCCGGGATCCTCAGCGACGGCACGGCAGGAACCCAGTTGGGAGCCCTTAGCTCCCAGTTTATGCGGGGAGGACGAACGGCCCAGGTGTTGGTGCTCTTGGATGGCCGCCCCATTAACGACCTGGGCTTTTTTGGCGGGTTCGATCTGTCTCAGATCACTACAGATGTGGTCGAGCGTATTGAGATCTCTCCAGGTGGGGGCTCCACCTTATACGGCTCCGATGCCGTTGGCGGGGTCATCAACATCGTAACCCTGGAGCCAAAGCCGGGATCCGAGACCGTGCTGGAAGCGGCTATCGGCAGCTACGGCCTCAACGAGCAAGGGATCCAGAACCGCGGCCAGGTGCAGGATCTGGGCTGGGTGGTCAGCTATCGCCGTCTGCAGAGCAACAACGACTTTCCTTTTGAAATTAGGCGTTTGGGCAAAGCCGGCAGGCGGGAAAACTCGGCAGTGGAGTACCACAACCTACAAGCCAAGCTCACCTGGCAATTGGCAGAAGGCCAAGTCCTAACCGGAAATGCCCTTTATCTCAACAAAGCGTTTCAGGTGCCCGGCAGCACCGAGTTTCCCTCCCCCGATGCAGTGCAAAACACCAACGACCTGCTGTTAGATCTCAGTTGGCTGTGGGATCAAGAGAGGGGATCCCTGCAAGCTAGGGTATTTTTTGACGACCTCAACTATCGCTTCAGCGCCCCACAAAGCCAGGGATCCCGGGATGAGATCTCGCGAACGGGGTGGGGATCCCAACTGCAATACACCTGGAAGGCTGCTGAAAACCTGGAGCTTACTCTAGGAGCAGACTACCGATCCATTTCAGCTCGCAACACCACCTTCTCCTTTGCCAGGGGATCCACCAACGTCAACTATGACAATACCGTGAACCAAGGGGCCCTCTTTGCCCGCCTGGATTACAAGCCACAGCCCAACTTTTATCTCAACTTAGGTGTTCGCCAAGATTCGAGCAATCTGGTCAACGGTTCGGCCACCTCTCCTGCCGCAGGGATCCGCTGGGTTTTGGCAGAAGGCACCACCCTGAGGGCCAATTATGCCGGCAGCTTTCGCACTCCCTTGATCTCAAACCTGTTCTTTCGGCTGCGCGGCTTTTTTGAAGTCGACGGCAACCCCAATTTGCGCCCGGAGCGGGGAGAGAGTTTTGACATTGGCCTGGATCAGGCTTTGGGAGATTTTGGCCTACTGCGCTTGACCTTTGCCCATAACCGCATCCGCGATGGCATCACCTTTGTCAGCGCCGGCCCGCGCAGGGGAACCTACGAAAACATTGAGCTCGTGGAATACACAGGCATAGAAGCAGCCCTGGATTTGCGGCTGGGGGAAAACTGGACTCTTTTTGCCAACTACACCCTGAACGATCCCATCATCCGCTCGGCGCTGGATCCCAAAGCGGTTGGCAAACAGCTAGCCTTCGTGGGAGCAGACAGCTTCAACCTGGGCCTGAGCTACCGCGATGCAGAGGATCGGTATGCCTCAGTTTTCCTGCATCACATTGGCACTTTCTTTACCAACAACGCCAATACCCAATCTCTGCCCGGCTACACCAACCTGGCTCTGCGGGGAGGGATCCCAGTAGCAGAAAATCTCGCTCTCGAGGTGGGAGTCGATAACCTGCTGGATGAGCAATATGAGGTTTTCCCCGGCTACCCAGGAGTGGGTCGCACCGTTCGGCTTAATTTAAGGGGCCAATTTTAGAGCGACTTGAGGCTGACTTTTAGCTGTCTAACTCACTGCTGAATCCTTGGCCAAGACATTGAGATCGTCTTTGCCTCTTCTCACACCCTTTGCTTGGACAGAAACCTATGACTATATCAAGGAGCACCATGTCTCAATCAACTTCCCAGTTGCCCATCCAAGCTGGCAGCGCTGCCCAGCAACCCAGCAGCCATTGTCTTTGGGTTTGTGTCACTTGCGGATCTCGGTGGGTTAACGGCCAAAAAGAAGGGATTAGCAAGGGAGAAATGCTGCTGTCTGCCCTGCAATCCCAAACCCTCAATCCTCAACTGACCCTGAAGCCGGTTGCCTGTATGAGCGGCTGCAGCCATGCTTGTGTCGTTGCGTTGGCAGCACCTCAAAAGATGACCTATGTTTTTGGAGATCTCGATCCAAAAGATGTGGATCTCATTCTGCAGACAGCAGAGCTCTACCTCACCAAGCCAGATGGGATCCTACCCTGGGCCGAGCGCCCTCTCAAAAAAGGGGTGATTGCTCGTATTCCACCACTGCACTGAGGAGCTCTCTCATGGCCACTTTTACCCCCTGGATAACCCCCCTCCATCAAGCTTGGCAGGAAGTTTCTTTAACGGGTTGGACAACCCTTTATGAAGGGATCCCTGCCCATATTGACTGCTTGGGGCCGTTGCTCTACGAGCTGTTTCAAGAGCACTGGGCCGAGATCCAGGTGGGCCATGTGGCGGAAGGCGGGGTGCTGGAGCTGGCTTTTAAGAAACCTCCAGCTTTGTGCGTGCTCTACGATGGCTATCTAACCGTTGCCACCGAAACTTGGCACCTGCATTTGTGCCTGGAGGAGCACCAAGGCGGCCCCCATCGCAAGACCCCACCCGAGCTGCGCCGCAAAAGATTGGTTAGCCGTGCTGCTCTCTACCGGCGCCTCAATCCCCAAGGTCAGCCCCGCATGTGGGGGATCCAATTCTGGAATGGAGCAGAAGAACCTTTGCTGCAGATTTTTCTGCCCAGCCCCTTTTTGGGGCCAGAGGAAGACTACCTGCCGGAAGGCAAAGCAGATTACCAAAAGCTTTCTCTTTACGAGCGCATCCGCGCCATCTATGTGCAGGGGAAAGAGCGGATCCCCTATGAGGATAACCCTCTTAAACGTCCCTACCTTGCCGTCTGTCGTTCCAGCCGTTGTTATCCTTCCCGCAACTACCAACCGGTTGTGGAAGCTCTGGAATCGGCTCTTCGAGAAGCCAACCTGGACGTACAGGTTATCACCTCAGGCTGCTTGGAAGTTTGCCAACAGGGGCCCGTGGTTTTTTACTCTGGGGATCGCACCTGGTACAAGCGGGTTACTCCCCAAGTAGCTCGGCAAATTGTTTTTGAGCATTTGCTTAATAGCTGTCCTCTGAAAGACCACCTTTTTCCAGGAGATTAAAGCATGATTGGCCTGCAATCGAGTGCTCAACCTATCCCCAGATCTTGCCGCTTGATCTCAGCCCCACTTTGGATACAAGCTGCTCAAGATTTGGCCCAAGGCTGGTTCTGGCCCAGCTTGTTTACCACCGTCGGCTGCCTCAGCAATATTGCTTATACATGTACCCTTCCCTTTGTAACTGTTGGTATTGTTGCGGGCACAACTTTAACCCGCCAAAGGGCAGCCATTAGTGCTTTGATGATTTGGCTGGCCAACCAAATCTTTGGCTACACCTGGCACAACTATCCCCGCACTCCCGATTCGTTTGCCTGGGGGTTGGTGCTGGGGATCGGCACGGTGGGGGTTGCTCTTGCTGCCAGCTATCGCCCTTTGTTTTTCCAGTCCAAGACCCTTCGACCAAGGCAACTGCTGATGAACTATCTCTGGATCCCGGCCATGCTCATCTTGGGGTTTCTGGCTTTTGAAGGGCTGATTTTGGCAGCCGGCCTGGTCTTGGGGGGAACGGAGGGCCTGACCCTGCCCATCCTGGGCAAAATCTGGCTGCACAACTGGCTGTGGACAGGACTTTGGATCGGGATCCACGCGCTGCTGGTGTGGGACAGAGGACGTCGCCGGGTGTGGCTTGGAGAGGAGAAACTGCGGTGAGCTGCTCCCGTACAGGCCCTTCCCATCCCGTCAGCGGTGCGGAGCACTTTTGCAGTGATCTGGAACATCCCCAAGGGGGATCCAGGCCAAAATAGGGGCGACCTATGTGGGAGGGGATCCCTTTGCAACTCAGTCGCGTTAACAGTGAGCATGACTCTAGTCAATGATACGCTGGACTATACTGAAAATAATGTACAGTGTGTTCAGTATGGCTGCTTGGTATGGCTAGGTATGTAAAACCGAGAGAAGCGGCGGATTATTTTGGGGTGTGTCTCCACACTTTGAGGCGATGGGAACAGAAAGGCTGGATCAAGGCAATACGTACACCATCCGGCAGGGCGAGAAGGTATGACCTCGACAGCTACATCAAAACGCCAAGAAAAGTCAAACGAGTCGTTTTGTACGCCCGAGTCAGCAGTCGAGGGCAGAAACCAGACTTGGAGAGACAGATTGCAAGACTGGTTAACCTCTATCCTGGAGCCGAAGTGGTCGGAGAGGTTGGCGGCGGTCTCGACTTCAAAAGACCAAAGTTCCTTGCCTTATTGGAACGAGTTCGTGCGGGAGATGTCGGAACAATTGTGGTCGCTCACCGGGATCGACTCTGCCGGTTTGGATTTGAGTTCGTTGAGTGGTACTGCCGTCAATACGGCTGCGAAATCTTGGTTCTCGATGACGATCACCTTTCTCCCCAACAGGAACTGGTTGAGGACATCCTCACCATCCTGCACTGCTTCAGCAGTCGGCTCTACGGACTCAGAAAATACCGGGCTGCAATCGAGAAAGATACGGATTTATCCGGAGCCAGCGCTGGCTAAAGTTTGGAAGCGGTGGCAAGCGGCGTGCCGGTACTGCTACAACCAAGCGACTGCCTATCAGCGCCGGCATGGTGTTCCAAGAACGGCCAGAAAGCTGCGGGACATCATCCTGCACTCCGACCTGCCCCAGTGGGTAAAGGACGCCCCCTGCCACATCAAACAGAACGCGGTCGTCGAGGCGTGGCTGGCGTTTCGCCGAAGCAAAGACGCGAGGTTTCGCAGTGTGCGGGACAGGTCACATACGCTGCAGTTCAACGCCGGCAACTTTCGCAATGGAACGTGGTATCCGAAACTCACCCGAGGTTTGGCGTTTCGTGCATCCGAGGAGATGCCCAGAGAATGGGCACGTGGGACTGAACTAATGCGGGTGAAAGACAGATGGTATGCCATCTTTCCTGAGCCCGTGAACGAGCAGTGTTCGTTAGCAAAGGGGGTGGTTGCGCTTGACCCTGGGGTAAGAAGCTTCCTTACAGGGTTTGATGGGGCGGG
>NZ_JBSSDE010000031.1:0-36130 GCF_054060435.1 Thermostichus sp. MS-CIW-34
GCGGACTGGAATGGGGCCAACATGATTGCCAAACTTGGGGCTGTCGTAAACCAGCCTAGAGGTCCGTGGTTGGCTTGCCAACTGCAGGGCTACCGAAAGCCCGCCCTGTACTGCGAAGCAGTCAGGGCCGGGTAGTTTACGCGTTCCCCTTGGGCGGCGCTCCGTCGCCTATCGGGCATCGCCATCTGGCAAGCGGCATTCCTCTCTCGGCCATACGCTACAGCCCCAGCTCAAAGCCCGCATTGTGCGGAAAGGGCTGTGTCGAGAAATTCCCGGATCAGGGGCAGCACCTGTTCCCCATGCAAGGCAGGGATGGCGTGGCCGGCCCCGGCCAGGATCTTGAGCTGAGCCCCAGGGATCCCTTCGGCATAGGTTTGGCAGTGCCAGAGGGGAATGGTGTCGTCCTGTTCGGCGGCGATCACCAGGGTGGGGGCCTGAATGTAGTTGAGATAACGTTCAACCGTATCGACAGCAGCTTGTGGGCGCAGACGTTGTCGGAGAAATTGCCGAGCGACCGGCTGCTGACGCAGGGATCCCCGCAACCACAAGAGCTGGGCCAGCTTGTCTTCCCAATGCCACCAGCGGGCCAGCGGAGCGATCGCCCGCAACAGCCAATCCACCCAAGCGCTTTCCCAGAGCAAGGGCCGCAAATGGTTGTAGCGTCTCACAAAGCTGTCGTCGCGGATCCCGGCAGGAGCCAACAAAACCAACCCCCGCAGCGGATACCGCACGGCGTAAGCTGCCGCCACCCATCCCCCAAAGGAATGGCCCACCAAAACCGGAGCAGCTAGGCCCAGCCTTTGGACAAATCCGCGCACAAACTCTACTTCTGCAGCGATGTCGTAGTGCAAGGCCGGTTGGCCGGACTGCCCGAACCCCAGTAAATCCAAGGCAATGCAGCGATATTCGTCTCCCAACCCTTGCATCAGCGGCCACCAGTTGGCATGAGTGGCCATAAAGCCATGCAGAAACAGCAGTGGGATCCCTTTTCCCCAGTCTCGATAGGCAGCCCAGCAGGACTCTGCCCCTGCGATGTTCAACCCTTCCAATTTCACCCTGTGCAGCGGGATCTCTTGAACGCGGGCCTGTAACTCCGCCAAGCGCTGGGCCAGGGGGAGTCGTTCCAACAGCGTTTGCCTGGTCATCGGCTTGGGGTCAGTAGACACAGACAGATTCAGCAGATGCAGTTTCTTCCGGAGCAGCATTGGCTACAGCGAATGCACCTATACGGAAATATCTCTCGTATCTCTTTGAACAGGGATCCTGCTCAATCCACCGGAATCTACCGGAGATCCCATCAACTCGGAAAAGGCCGTAACGCATCGCAACTTAGCCGATCAACTGCAAATGGGGCGGGGGAGTTTTCAGCCAGTCTTGGCGGGTCAGCAGCCCCTGGAGAAAACGGGTGGCTGCCTGCGATTGATAGCGCTCCGGGTTAAAAGCCAGCCAGAGGGTACGCCGTATCTGTAGCCCTTCCACCGCCAGCTTTTGGAACCGTCCCTGTTCCACATCGGATCCCACTGCCACCATGGACAGAAAGGCCACCCCCAACCCCGCCTGGACGGCATTTTTGATCGCTTCAATCGAGCTGAGTTCCAGCCGCACGTTCAATTGGGCCGGGTTAATGCCGTGGCGGTTCAGCACCCGATCGATGGTTTGCCGAGTGGAAGACTGGGGATCCAAGGTGATGAAGGGCAAAGCCAGCAGATCCACAAGAGCCGGAGAGTCGATGGCACACCCGGGAGCACCGACCAACACATATTCATCTTCCGCCAGAGCCATCACCTTCAAGTGCCGCTGCAGCTCAAAGGGGATCTCCCCGCCAACAATGGCCACGTCCAACTGGCCGTCCACTAATTTCTGGGCAATTCGCCGCGTGGATTGCACCAAGAGCTGTACGGAAATTTGTGGATAGCGGCGGTGATATTGGGCGATCAAAGAAGGCATGACATAGGTGCCCACCGTTTGGCTGGCCCCCAGAACCAGATGCCCCCCCTCCATTTTCTGCAAATCCGCTAGGGCCTCGACGGCCTCACGGCACAGCTTGAGGATGCGCTCGCTGTACTGCAGCACCACTTTCCCGGCATCCGTCAGCTCCACCTTGCGCCCACTGCGGTCGAACAGCACCACCCCCAACTGTCGCTCCAGGTTCTGTACTTGCAAGCTGACGGCAGGCTGGGAGACAAACAGGCTATCGGCAGCACGGCGAAAACTACCCTGCTGGGCAATTGCCCGCACGATGAGGAGCTGATCTAGAGTAAACGGCAACTCATCCGCCATAGGGAACTCCAAACCCCACAGTGGGATCCCTTACGTTTCCCTGAAAAGCTGGGCAGCCCGCGTTTGGAAACCCACACGAGATCATCATAAACAAGCGAGAAATCCCAAGAGAGCAGCTCAACCCTTTCCCGGCAGCTCGGCTCTGGGGGGTGACCAGCCAAGAGTGGAGAGGAGAGCTCAGAATCTTCGGGCTGTTTCTCTGCCATTCGGAGCAGCTATGCCCACAATACCTACCTGATACATTTACGCTGAACACTGCTGAACATCACTGTTCAACTATGCAGCGATAGCATTCTGTTTGTTTCCAAACAGAATGGCGGTATCCCGCAAAGCTTTGAGTAGAATACCCAAAGCGCAGTTTCCGTGTCGTCTTACTACCAATTTTCTGCTTTGCTTTGGCTACCATGTTGGCAGACTCGAAAGTAAACAGAAAGATCAACTGGTAGTAATCCGTACTGAACATATTATACATTATTTTCAGTATAGTTGAGCTTATTATTGACTAGAGTCATGCTCTCACCGACCGGCGGAAGATGGCTGTTGAGATTATTCTCAACAAACAGGCCGGCAATTCCAGCTCTGGGTTTGGCTTGGTCTCTAGCGAGGGCCGTAGGTTGTCCAATAGCCGCGTCCTTGTCTTTTGGCTGCATCGGCAGCTTCAGTAAGAATGGGGCCGTACTTCAAGCCATCGGTTTGTGGCGACAACAGGCCATGCCCCAAAAACAGCATTTCCTGGTTGATGAGGGTGTTGGCTTGCCAAACGTAGGCAGGCAAGGTGGGAGCAGGGGCTAGGGCAGGATCCAACTCCAAAAACACCTCACGTCCCAGCAGAGCAGTCTGCAGATATTGGCCAGCATTGTAAACTGCCAGAGGGGTTTGTCCGCGCAACTCCGTCCAGTTGGGGTTGATCGGGTCAGGCAAGGGATCGATCCCAATCAGTTGCACCAGCCGCAAATTCAAGTCTCCTTCAAGCTGGACAACCAGGGTGTTGTAGTTGATCACCCGAACCACGGCTGCACGTTTGAGGTCGCGCAGATCTGGACGCGCCACCAATGTTAAAGCCCAACCGGGCAATGTCGAGAATATCAAAGGCAAGGCCAGAAAGCTGCCCAGCTTGATCAGGCTCCGTCCATTGGATACAAGCGAGGATCTGGAGCGGGGGGAAGTCGCAGCAGAACGCAGGGATTTTTGCAGCATGGACTTTAGCCGTTGCATGGCGGACTTGACAATAGGGATGGTTCGCATGCTTGACCTTTGGATCTCACACCGCCCTCACACCGCCGCCTACTGGGCTTCAACGCGGGATCCGGCTCACCTGCCGTCACTCTACAAAAAATTGGGGCAGATGGGTCAGGTCTGGAAAATCTCTCTCGATTTTTGTCTTGATTTTTAGATGTGCTACCCATCCGGTCAGCAGTTGTCAGCGCTGACAACCTGTGGTTGGTCATTTCGATTCAAACTGGGACACTGTACCCACACCTAAAACATGCATGAAACATGCATGGGGCCACAGGGCTTTTCTCAGCTGCCCAGGCATCTCACCCTAAACTGAAGTGACTAAGTCCTTCCGAGCAGCAGGATTGTCTTTTGGTCTTCTCTCTTTGCGAAGGAAAGGGGGAGTGCTTGGAAACCTTTTCAATTCAGTTTGAAACAATTACAGTTGTCCAACTCTCAAATCTCTCAAAAGCGCAGACCCTAGAGGGTAGCAGGGTTCTTTTCGACTGCTTCGGACAAGAGGGAGTTGACCAGCACGGTTACCAACCCCAGTCGATTGCCCGCCAAAATATCCGTCAACAGGCGGTCTCCCACCATAGCCACTGCTTCTACCGGCAAGCCCATCTGGGCTACGGCCCGCCGCAAAGCCCGCCGTGAGGGTTTCCCGGCCCGGTGAATGTAAGGCAGATCCAGGCTTTCTCCGATTTGTTGGATGCGGCTGCGATTGAGGTTGTTGCTCACCAGCCAAATTTGAAAGTGCGGACGCAACTGCTCCAGCCAAGCAGCCACAGCGGGATCCACCTCAACCTGTCGGCTCGGCACCAGTGTACCGTCTACGTCAAAGATGATGCCTTTTACCTGCCAGGCCCACAGGTCTTCTGCCCGCAACTTTAAGACAGTGCCGGCCACCACCAGATCCGGTTGCAGGAGCTTGAACCAAGGTTTGTGTACCATCCGCTCCTCGGCTAAGGACTGGGTTGAGGACTATGGTGGGATCCCTGGGCAGCTTGCCGGCGCTCTTGAATAATCTGCAATTGGGCTGCCTCGTGCTCTGCTAGGGTTTTGCTGAAAACGTGGGTGCCATCGTAGCGGGCCACGAAGTAGAGATAGTCGGTCTGCTCAGGCTGCAAAACGGCTTTTAGGCTGGCCAAGCCCGGACTGGCGATGGGACCAGGGGGCAAGCCCGGGTTGAGGTAGGTGTTGTAGGGAGAGGGGGTGCGCACCTCCGCAAGGGTGAGGCGGCGATCTGGGGTTTGCCGGATATTCAAGGCATACTCCAGCGTCGGATCGGCTCCCAGGGGGATCCCTTTCTTAAGCCGGTTCAGAAAGACACCTGCAATCAAAGCGCGTTCTTCCGGCACCACGGCCTCCCGCTCCACAATGCTGGCCAGGGTAACCCACTCGTGCAGAGACAGGGAAGTGGTGTGCTGGCGAAACAGGGGCAGGGCCACCGCGACAAATCGCTGCAGCATGGCGTCGACCACCATCTGGGCCTTTTCCCGATCCGGCAGGGATCCCTCCACCTGTTCGATGGGGAAAAGATAGGTGTCTGGGAACAGGTAGCCTTCTAGAGAGCTCAAGTGGGGGGGCAGCCAATCGAGGGGGGGAATCACCCGGGTCACGGCAATGAAGGCATCGGCTGCCAGCCAGTTGCGCTGGGCCAGAGCCTCTGCCATTTGCTCGATGCGCCAACCCTCCGGAATGGTCAGACGTCTTTGCAGGATCCTTCCCTGCCGCAGTTGCTGGGCCACGGCCAGCATGTCCTGGTTGGGATCCAAAGCGTAGGTGCCCGCCTGAAACACCCAGTCGCGCCCGAAGGTGCGGCTCCACAGCTCCCAAGCCAGAGCTGAGCGAATCACCCCTGCTTGGCGCAGTTTTTGCCCGATCAGACGGCTGCTGCTGCCCGGCTGGATTGTTACTTGGATCGGTTCTGGGCCGCCCACCGGCTGGAGCCAGGTCTGCCACTGCCAGTAGCCCAATCCCCCGACCAGAACCAACAGGAAAATCAAGCTCTGCAAAAGACGCCGACCCCAGCGTTCGCGTAAGCGTTGCGTAGCAACATGGGGTGACCTGGGTATAGCGCCTTGGGCAGCAGAGCATTTGGGCAAGACGGGATCCTTTTGGGCCGAATGCTGAACGTAAACTACCCGACACCAACCGCTAGGCGGTACGGAGCGGGCTTTTAGTAGCCCTGCAGTTAGCAAGCCAACCACGAGCCTCTGGGGTGGTTTACAGCACCCCCAATCGACCGTTACCAGTGCCTTAAACAACCGTTTCTGGTGTCCGCAGTATTGTTATAGCATTCCTCCCGACACCGACCCTACGGGTACAGTGCGGGGCTCCTGCAATTTCTAGCTGATCTGTCATTGCCTTTCCCTCCAAACGGCCTGAGCACACCCTTGAGCCAGGCTATCCTTCGGACTCAATCCTGGCTAGGGCGTCGCCGGACTCTCAAGGCCGATTTCCCCCCTAACTTGGGATCAACTCTCCTGGGCTGGGGATCCCGTTGTTCTCGACCGTCCGCTGTCCGATCCAAGTGCCGATGGGTTCTCCCTGCACCACTCGATAAATATTGCCAGGGGTAGTCAGGTCAAAGACCACGATGGGCAATTGATTTTCCTTGCAGAGGGCGATGGCGGTGCTGTCCATAACCCGCAGATCGCGGTTCAGCACATCCTGATAGCTGAGGACATCGTAGCGGCGGGCCTGAGGGTGAGTCTTGGGATCCGCATCGTAAACCCCGTCCACCTTGGTGGCTTTGAAAATCACCTCGGCATCGATCTCCGCCGCCCGCAAGGCCGCAGTGGTATCGGTGGTGAAGAAGGGGTTGCCAGATCCTGCCCCAAAAATCACCACCCGCCCCTTTTCCAGGTGACGAATGGCGCGGCGACGAATATAGGGCTCCGCCACCTCCTGCATGGCGATGGCCGTCTGCACCCGGGTGGGGATCCCGGCTCGCTCAATGGCATCCTGCAGGGTTAAGGCGTTGATGACGGTGGCCAGCATCCCTACGTAGTCGGCAGAAGCCTGATCCATCCCTTGGGCAGCCGCCTCTTTGCGCCCGCGCCAGATGTTGCCCCCTCCCACCACAATCGCCACCTGCACACCGGCCCGTACCACTGAGGCCACTTCGCCGGCAATGGACTTCAAGACCTCGGGGTCGATCCCGTAGGGGCGCTCCCCCATCAGGGCTTCACCACTCAACTTCAGTAGAATCCGTCGATATTTCATGCTTATCCGCTCCGGCCCACCCCTGCATACGATAGCAGGTTTGTTGAACTAGCTCCGCTCACAGGATTGACCGACAGAGCATCTCGACAAAAACAACCTTACTGCTGTTCTTCGCCAGCGCTGGCCTCGTTGTCGCGGGGGGCAGAACGGAAGCGGCGGCCATTGCGAGCACGACTTTTTTGGAACTGTTTGGCATATTCGCGGTTGCGCTCGGCTTTTTCCCGCTTCAGATTGCGTTTTTTGGCCATGCTGGTTTTCCTGACCGGTTGTCCGGACTCAAGTGAAGGTCCTCAGTTTGAAGTGTCAAAGTGAGGCGCTCTTAATCCTATCACGCTTTGCCGAAGCCATCCTGAAGCCCTCTGCTCAGCCGGCTATGGGCAGGGATCCCCACAACAAGACTAGGCCCATCACAACAAACCCCACGCCTGCCAGGGTTTTGATCCAGCGAGGTGGGATCAGGCGGGCCACCCAAGCTCCTGCCCACACCCCAATTAGGCTGGTGCTGATCAAAGCAGCAGCAGCGCCCAAAAAGATTACCCCAGCGTTTTGCGAGCGGGCACTGAGGAGCAGGGTCGCCAATTGGGTTTTATCGCCCATTTCGGCCAGCAGAATCGAGCCAAAGCTCACCAGCGCAGCCCGTCCGGCCATTTGCCGCAGCAAAAAAGATGGAGTTTGGCTGTCGTTGTCTTGGATCAACACGTTCTTCTCCGCCCTATCTTGCTGGGTTGGCACCGGTTTCTCAGGGGGGCTAGCCTTCTGGGAGATTATCCCCTCGCCATTCCTGCCACAATACATAGCCCCCGATCACCAGGAACCCTGCACCCGCCAACCATTGTAGCCAGCCTGGGGGAATGAATTGCCCCAGACCTTCCCCCAACACTACGCTGAGCAAACTGGCGGTCACCAAGGCACCGGCGGAACCGAAAAAGATCGCCCAAGGCGATTGGGATTGGGCACTCATGAGCAAGGTTGCCAACTGGGTTTTGTCGCCCATTTCCGCCACAAACACGGTTAAAAAAGTAACAAACCAGAGCTGCAGCGGGGATCCCTCTGGGAGATTGCCGTCGGAAGAGGGGGGGTTAGGGAGGGGCGGTGTCGTCGGAAGTCCAATCTCGGGGGCGGAAGACAAGGCCAAACTCTCCCCGGCAGGCTGGAAATCCACAGCGGATCCATCTCCGTAGAGATAGTGCTGCCCAACGGCCAAGAAACCGAAACAGAGAGCCGAGGACAAAACAATCAGCCCCAAGCCCAGGGCCATTTGCCCCTGCCAAGAACGCGGCGAAGCCATGGCGTCAGACCCTAACCACCGACATGCAGCTTATCCTGTTTTCAGCCGGTTCTGGAGAAGGCAAGAGCGCTAGAGTAGAAGAATCAGGGGCGTTGGCCGAGCGGTTTAGGCAGCAAACTCATAATTTGCCTTACACAGGTTCGATCCCTGTACGCCCCATCGGGAATTGCTGGACGAGGTTTCTGGGTTGAGGGCTGTTGACAGCGGGCCAAGTCGATCTCAATTCCCAAACTGGGAGGGCGGACATAGGACTGCGTTCCGCTAACGCGACCGAGGTCACTCTGGGCTGAGAGAGAACCGGTTGGGCACAGTTTCAAAGACGCGGGTTCAGCTCTGTGCGGGATCCCGTATCTCCAGAGCGAGGGATCCAACGCTCAGGCAAGGTGGCAGGGGATCCCCATTGGGATTGGAGGCGGCTGAGGAATTGTCCCTGCTGGGTGCGAAAGCCGACCAGATCGGATCCGCCATTCATCAGGGCAAACCAGATGTCCCCCTGCTCGGTTGGCAATACACCCGCCAAGGTGCTGACGCTCCTCAAGGTGCCCGACTTGGCAATTAGGATCCCTGGCAACAGACGCCGCTCCAACACTCCCACATCTTGGCCAACGACGGCAAAAGCATCGGCAAGAGAGAGCCCCTGCTCCTCCAGAAGAGACTGGATGGCTTGAAGCATAGCTACATTGGCCCGCGGCGAAATGCGGTTTTCCACCCCCAACCCGGAGCCGTTGATCAGTTGCAGCTCTTCTGCCGGGATCCCGGCGATGGCCCGGGCGATTTGGGCCACTTGGTCTGCTCCCCCCACCGCATCGGCCAACATCTCGGCCATGGAGTTGTTGCTGTAGAGGTTCATCAGCTTGACCAAGTGAATGAGGGGGGGGGACTCATGTCTGAGCAAAACCTGGGCGGCAGGCGGGATCTGCTGGGCAACCCGTACCGAGCCCAAAATCTCCACCTGCGGTCTGGGCGTGCCGGGGGGTAAGGTTTGAAATTGGGCCTCCGCCTCTGGTGGCCAACGCCGCGCATCCAGCCCCTGCCGCAACAGGGATCCCGATTGCGCCACATCCCGGGAGAAGTTCATGTAAAAGCGGCCCACCACCACCAGATCCCCGCGCACCTGGCGGATCCCATAGGCATTGAGCAGGTTGCCGACGGAGAAGGCTTCCTCCCAGACAAACAAGGGATCCTCCCCCCCCAGAACCCAGAGATCCCCCTGTAGAACTCCCTCAGCAGTTAAGGGGCCAGTGGCCAGCCAGGTGGTAACAAAGCGATGTTGTGGGCCAAAGTGCTGCAAAGCGGCCAGGGTCGTTGCCACCTTGGTCAAAGAAGCAGCCGGCAAGGGTGTGGATCCCTGATGCTGTCCCAAAACAAGGATTCTGTCCCGCTGAGGCGAAGGATCCTCCATCTGCAGCCAAACCCCCTGAGCTGTGGGCGAAAACCCCCGACCGGCCAACTGAGCCAGATAGGTTTCCACCTGAGGTTGCAGGGATCCCTGCTCCGTCGCCTGAGAAGTGGGAGACAAACTCAGCAACAGAGTGGCCGCCGAGAGCAGCCCAACCCAGCTCGAAACCAGCCGCCTACCGGGCCAGCCCCACAGATGTTGTTCGTGCCGTGGCGTCAGCGTTGCGGAGCAACAGTGTTGTGTAGCACCATGGGGTGCCGCAGGCATAGCACTTTTCACGGAAAACACCCTCTAAACATCCCGGCAACCGAGGGGGCATCAGCTCGTCAATTCCCAGCCACCCTCTTCCACAGGCTCTACATCGATGGTGCCGGGGGGCGTTTGCCGATAAAAACGTCCGTCTGCAACAAACAGCGGCTCTCCACAATTGGGGCAAAAGAAATGGCTGCCCTCAATGGCTTGCGATTCTGACCCACACACCGGGCAGCGATCGGTGGTAATCCAGCGGCGCGCCCACCAGCGAAAGGCCAGGAGCACCAATACCGGCAAGGACAGCAAAAACAGCAACAGAGCCACCAATCCGGCGACCAGCCACCCCAGCCCGATACTGGTCAGCAAAGCTGCCAACGCCAGGGATCCCAGCCAGAACCCCCAGCCACCCAGAGAAATGGAATAGGTTTTGGGCTGCTCAAACCGCATTTTCGTTTTCCTTCCCCGATCACTACGCTTGCCAACGCTGTCAGGATGCCGCGGGCCTTTTCTTGAGTATGTTAGCCTAGGCGCGCCCGAACACCAGAAACAGTCCGCCACATGGCTCTGCTCTGTAGGCTAGCTCATCCCGGATGGATGAGGGATTGGGTTTCCCGCACCCTTCCCGAGGCTCTCCCGGCAGCCCATGCGCCTCAGTTGCGTCCCTGTTCTATTGGGCCTGAACTGAGCCTGAACGATGTCTTCAGCAACCAAGTCGGGTGGTGTCGTCATAAATGAAGTTATTATCAATTACAGAACTTATTGACTGTTACGGCGACGTTGCCCAACAGCGGAGGGGCGGCATCATGGTCTACACCGAAGAGGCGTTCAAGGCAGAGCTCAATGCCAAAGGCTGGCGAGCCACTCGGCAGCGGGAGATCATCCTGCAAACGTTTCAAAACTTGCCTGAGGGCACGCATCTGAGCGCGGAGGAGTTGCACAAAAAGTTGCGGGAAGAAGGCCACAACATTAGCCTTTCCACCATTTACCGCACCGTCAAGCTGATGTCCCGCATGGGCATTTTGCGAGAACTGGAACTGACCGAAGGGCACAAACATTACGAGATCAACCAGCCGGCCCCCCACCACCACCACCATCTGGTGTGCGTCAAGACCAACAAGGTGATCGAGTTCAAAAACAACGCCATTCTTAACATCACCCAGAAGGTGGCAGAAAAGTACGGTTTCAAAGTGTTGGATTGCCAGCTCACCATTATTGGTATCAGCCCAGAAGGGCAGCGCTCGATTTTGTAGCCAAAAATTCCCAAAGCTCAGGTTCTCATGCTTTCCCAGAAGGGGAACTGTACTGGGCTGGTAGGAGGATGGGGATCCCGTCAACGGGAGGAAATGCCAGAATAGCCCCTGTGAAGTCGAAAGCCATTGACAGTTGAAGCAATAGCTGAGCTTACCCCACCCAATCCGGGAGATGGCTATGAACGAGCAGGAAGTGGTGCAGTGGCTGGAGCAGGCGCTGGCCAATCCCCGCCTTAGGTTACAGGCCAAAGCCCAACCGCTCCAGGAGAGTCCCAAGGCTTATGCCCTCGTCATTATGATCAACCGTCCTGCCGGCCTTTCTCTCAACTACGAGGAGTTGACGGCCTGGTTCCAGAAGGCGATTCCCACTCGCTACCCCCAAGTCAAACGGTTGGCCCTCTACAGCCGCCCCATGGGCCAGCAGGCTGCCGACTGGAAAACTCAGGTGAGGCTGGATCCGGAGCCGGCGACAGACAAGGTGGATCCCGGGATGGAGTTCTCAGAGAGTCTGGATCTAAGCCGCCACTGCTTTGTCAGCGATCGCCAGTTGCTTACCGCCGACCTTCCTCAGCCGCCTGGTTTGCTCCGCCAGGCGGTTTTGGGTTTTCACGGCCTCACTTCTGGGCAAAAACAGGAGGTTCTGCCCCTCCTGCCCACCTTGTTTTGCAATCCCAGCGCCGTCTCGACGGTGATGCTGTCGGTGGAGGCAGCCCTGTGGCTGGAGCCTCTGAAAAGCCTGAATCCCCACGAGCTGCGTCTATTGAGCGTTTGGCTGAGCCGCTATTGCTTCAACCCCAGCCGCACCCTAGCGGAATTGGATCCCGCCACCTCAGGTCTCAAAATTGGGCAAACCAAGCGCAGCTACCGCGCGCCTCAGGTGGGGGTCTCGCTAATGTTGGCCAGCTTTGCCGGCAACCTGACGGCGGCCTCAGGTGTGACCCTGAGCCTGCTGTTCGGTATGGTGTTTGTGCTTTTCCTGACCGTCTTGGGCAGCTTAGAGGGGGGATTCTCTCTGGGCTCTTTCATCTTCGCCATTCTGCTCACCCTCGCCTTCAATGCCCTGATCTTCTTTTTGTCCCCTTGGCTGATGGACTGGATCCAGCACAGCCTCTATGGCACCGAGTGGGTGAGCTTGGCGGAAATCGGGCGTCGCAGCCCAGAGAGTGCGGAGGTCATTGAACGGGTCTGCCGACAGTACAAGCTGAAGCAGCCGAAGCTGGGGCTGATCCGCGACCAAAACCCCACCGCCTTCACCTATGGCAGCCTGCCGGACACGGCCCGCATTGTTGTCAGCGAAGGATTGTTCACCTACTTGGAAGATGAGGAGGTGGCTACGGTCTATGCCCACGAGCTGGGGCATGTGATCCACTGGGATTTCGCCGTCATGACCCTGGCTTCCACGCTGGTGCAGATTCTCTACCTTCTTTACGTCTACATGCGGGATGCGCGCGACAACGGCAAAAGGGGCAGCCTCCGCTCCCTGGCCTTGGTCGCCTACTTTTTCTATGTGGCCGGCTCCTACTTGTTGCTGTATCTGTCGCGGGTGCGGGAGTACTTTGCCGACCACTTTGCTGCCGAAACCACCGGCAACCCCAATGGGCTCTCGCGGGCTTTGGTGAAAATTGCCTACGGCATTGTGCAAGAAGGGGAACGGGAACAGGATGAGGAAACCCGACAGCGCAGTGCTCGCCTGCTGGAAGGAACGCGGGCTTTGGGGATCTACGATGCCAAGGCGGCTGTTACGGCGGGGACGGCCTACCGGGTTGCCTCGGATCCCGGCCAGGTGGGCAGGGTATTTTTGTGGGATCTGTTTAACCCTTGGGCCTGGTGGATGGAGCTGAACTCCACCCATCCCCTCACGGGCAAACGGGTACGGGCGCTGAGCACCTATGCGGAGCAACTGGATCTGCCGGTGGAGTTCGATATGGCCAGCGTGGTTGCCCAGGGCAAGCAGCTCAACCGGCAACAGCTCTACGGGAACTTTCTGCTGGATATACTGCTGTTGAACGCCGAGTGGCTGGGGGCGATTGTGGGGGCGCTGCTCGGGATCCCGGCCTTGCAGGTGGGCTTCTATGAAATGTTTGCCGGGCTGACCCTGATGGGGGTGGGCTTGGGCCTGCTGCTGAAGATGACAGTGATGTACCCCAGCTTAGAAAACCCGCCAGCGTTGACCGTGTTGAAGGCCATGAGCAATCCCTACGCCAGCCCTCTGCGTGGGTTGCCGATGCAGTTGGAGGGGCGGGTGATCGGGCGGGGGGATCCGGGCTATCGCTTCGGCTCCGATCTCAAGTTCCAGGATGAGACAGGGATGATCTTCCTGCGCTATGCTTCCCGCTTTGGGCCGCTGGGCAACTTCCTGTTTGGAGCGCGCCAGGCAGGGGGGGTAATCGGCCAAGAGGGATCCGCAGTGGGGTGGTTCCGACGGGGGGTGGCCCCTTACCTGGATCTGGCCCGCTTTCAAACCCGCCATGGCCAGCTCATCACCAGCTACCATCCCTTCTGGCAGGCTATGTGGGCTGTGCTGTTGTTAGTGGTTGCCCTGCTGGTGATGCTGTTCTAGAGGATCGCGATCCTCAGCAGCGAAGAGCTCGCCTAGGCCATTGGGATTGGCTACTTTTGCCCACCGTTAACCCGGGCGTAGTCGTCGCTGAAGCGGACAATGTCGTCTTCGCCCAAGTACTGGCCGTTTTGCACCTCGATAATCACCAGAGGGATGACGCCAGGGTTCTCCAGGCGATGCTTGGTGCAAGGGGGCACGTAGGTGGATTGGTTGGCCGTGATGAGCTTTTCTTCATCTCCGCAGGTGACCTTGGCGGTGCCGGCAACGACGATCCAGTGTTCGCTGCGATGGTAGTGCAACTGCAGGCTGAGGCGATGCTTGGGCAGCACCACGATCCGCTTGATTTTGTAGCCAGGGCCCTCTTCCAGCACTGTAAAGCTGCCCCAAGGCCGACTTTCAGCATTGCTCTCGATCAGCTTGTTGAGGGTTTCGGCAGAGAGGGAAGGCGAAGGTTTTTCCGGTGAGGCCAGATTGGCATTGGGGGTTTCCAGCATGGGATGCTCTCCTTGGGAGGCCTACCTGTAGCTTATCTCAACAACCAACTCGAAGTCTGTTTGTTTATCTTTAGAACCACCAACAGATCGGCTTCAGCTCCTGGGGATCCCCAGCCGGTTCAGGTTTGGTAGGGCAGTGGTTAAAATCCTGTGGAATCATCAGAAAGGCTCCGAGAAACCCCGTCCTTTAGGACAGGGAGGAAGAGGAGCGGCGGGCAAAGCCAGCCAAACATAGTCGTACCCTTACACCATACCCGCTAAAATGCAAGGCAGAGTGCTCCGCCCCATGGAAAAAGCCTACAGCTACCGGTTCTACCCAACACCTGACCAGGAAACCTTGCTGAGAAAAACACTGGGCTGTGTTCGCCTGGTCTACAACCGCGCATTGGCAGCCAGAACCCAAGCCTGGCAGGAGCGGCAGGAGCGCATCAGCTATGCACAAACCTCTGCCCTGCTGACCGAGTGGAAAAAACAGCCTCAACTCCAGTTCCTGAACGAAGTGAGCTGCGTTCCCCTGCAGCAGAGTCTGAGGCATCTGCAAACCGCCTTCGACAACTTCTTTGCCCGCAGAGCCAGCTATCCCAAATTCAAGAAAAAACGCGACGGTGGTAGTGCAGAGTTCACCCGGTCTGCTTTTCGGTGGAAAGATGGCCAAGTCTTCCTGGCCAAGTGCTCTGAGCCCCTGAACATCCGGTGGTCTAGGCAACTGCCCAAAGGGGTCGAGCCATCCACAGTTACCGTTCGGCTGAGTCCTGTGGGGGAGTGGCATGTCAGTCTCAGGTTTGACGACCCCCGCGACCTGACGCTTGCCCCTGCTCAACAGTCAGTTGGACTGGATGTGGGCGTTAGCAGTCTTGTTGCCCTGAGTACAGGGGAAAAGGTGGCCAACCCCAAGCATTGGAACCAGCGCTACAAGCAACTGCGTCGGGCGCAAAAGGCTCTGAGTCGGAAGCAGAAAGGCTCCAAAAACCGCTACAAGGCGCGGCTGAAGGTGGCCAAGATTCACCAAAAGATTGCCAACAGTCGCCAGGATCATCTGCACAAGCTGACCACCCGCCTGATTCGCGAAAACCAAACAATTGTGGCGGAGACGTTGGCGGTGAAGAACCTGATTCGCAACTCCAAGTTGGCCAAAGCTATCAGTGATGCCGGTTGGGGTGAGCTGTTGCGGCAGTTGGAGTACAAGGCGCGGTGGTATGGGCGCACTTTGATTTGGGTGAATCGCTGGTTTCCCAGTTCCAAGACCTGTTCAGGGTGTGGCTATACCCTGGCTCGACTGCCCTTGAAGGTACGGGAGTGGGAATGTCCTCGATGCCAGGCCAGGCACGACCGGGACATCAACGCTGCCCGCAATCTTTTGGCCGTGGGGCACACGGTGTCAGCCTGTGGAGCAGACGTAAGACCAAAGCCCTCCAGGGTGGCGGCAGTTGCGATGAAGCAGGAACCTAAGCTGTGAGGCTTAGGAATCCTCGTCCTAAGGCCTACGGGCCCGCTGACGCGACTAGGACGGGGCGGATGTCAAGAATAAAGATCTCTGCTCTGCAAAAAGGTCACTTCTCCATGCGTTCTTCCTCTTCTGTCCCTTCTTACCCGGTTCACATCCATGACCGCCAACGGGACACTCACTATCTGATCCAGGTGCCGGCGGATCAATACATTTTGGCCAGCGCCGAGGCCCAAGGGATCCAACTGCCCTTTGCCTGTCGCAACGGCGCCTGTACCACCTGTGCGGTGCGGGTACGGCGGGGATCCCTGTATCAGCCGGAGGCAATGGGCATTTCGCGGGAGTTGAAGGAGCAGGGGTATGGGCTGTTGTGCGTGGGCTATGCCCGCTCGGAGCTCTGGGTAGAAACCCAAGATGAAGATGAGGTGTACGAGCTGCAATTTGGGCGTTACTTCGGCCAGGGGCAGGTCAGGCCAGGGATCCCCATCGAGGATGAGTGATGTCTTCTTCGGCACCGGTTTCGTCTCAACAACTGTCGCCGGATCCCTTGCCCTCTCAGCCGAGGGGCTGGCTGCTGGCGGCAGCGGCGCTGATCCCGGTGAATCTGGCCCCCAGCTTGCTGTTGGCTTTGGTGGGGACGATCCAGGGTTATACCCGCTATGGTGGGGCGATCCTGCGGGATCCCTTGTTTGGACTGGCGGCTCTCCTGAGCCTGGCTGCGGTGGGAGTGGCCTTTTGGGGGGAGGATTGGCGACTGAGCCTGCCGGGGATGTTCAACTACTGGCCTTTTTTGTTGATGCTGCCGGCCTTTGCCGCTGTTCTGGCCTCTCGCGGTAGCGGGACGGAGTCCTGTCCTGTGGGCCGTCGGCGGTTGGCCCAGGTGTTGGTGCTGGGCAGCGGGCTGATGCTGCTTTTGGGTTGGGGAGAAGTGCTGTGGGGATGGCAGGGGCACTTCTTCTGGGGGCCGGTTTGGATTACGGGGGTTGCCGGGGGAGAGCGACCGGCGGCAGCCTTCACTTCCCCCAATACGCTGGCCATCTACCTGGTGATCCACCTGTGTTTGGCGGCAGGGCTGTGGCTGGATCAGGCCGACAAAGACTGGCCACAGGCAGTAGGGCTGGGAGCTGTGCTGGGGCTGGGATCCCTCTTGTTGCTGCTGACGGCCTCTCGCAACGGCTGGGGAGCGGGGGGGCTGGCGCTGGTGATAGGGCTGGCCCTACGGCGCTGTTGGTGGGGGATCGGGATCTTGGTCGGCATAGGGTTGGCTGGTTTGGCTGCTGCTTGGGATTGGCCGGGCTGGCGGGCCGTAGTGCCCCGATTGATTTGGAGCCGTCTGGCAGACACCTTCGATCCCCAGGCGCTCCATTTTAGTTCCACCGCTAACCGTCTGGATGCCTGGCACTTTGCCCTGCAGATGGCGCGAGAGCGGCCTTTGACGGGCTGGGGCTGGCAGAGCTTTGCCGCCCTTTATAATGCTCAGGAGCCGCCGGAGCTGCTGGGCCATTGCCACAATTTGTACCTACACCTGGCAGCCGAGGGTGGGATCCCGCTGTTGCTGGGCCATCTGATCCTGTGGGGCTGGATTTTGGCGCGGGGATGGCAAGCTTGGCGGCGCTCGCAAGAAAGCGTCCTGTTGGGGATGCTGCTGGCCTTGACGGCATTTTTTGCCTCAGGGCTTTTGGACGTGGTGATGTTGGATGGCCGCATTCACCTGCTGGTAACCTTACTCTTGGGGGCAGTTTGGGGAGCCAGCCTTGAGCGGCAAAGGGACTCCATCTCCGGCAAAGAGCAAGCCCAGAGAGGTTACCGTTGAGTGCTGCAATGGGATATCCCTTAGCTGGCAGTGAGCCCGGAGTCCATCAGTTGCTCACCGATTTTTGCGACGCGGAAGCAAGCTACAGCCAAGGGGCAGTTTACCTGTAGAGGGTCTTTGCGGTGAACCTGTACCGAGATGTGTTGTGGCCTCTGCTTTTTTCTGGGCTGAGAGCCGACCCGGAAGCGGTCAAGATGGGCCTGCTGCGCGCCTTGCATTGGATCGATGCCACCCAGGCCACCGGGATCCTATCGGCTCTGGAGCGACTGTTTTGCTACCGGGATCCCCGGCTAGCGGTGTCGCTGTGGGGCCTTACC
Organism: Thermostichus sp. MS-CIW-34; assembly: GCF_054060435.1. NCBI lineage: Bacteria > Bacillati > Cyanobacteriota > Cyanophyceae > Thermostichales > Thermostichaceae > Thermostichus > Thermostichus sp. MS-CIW-34. The sequence continues at coordinate 17,544 of NZ_JBSSDE010000031.1, forward strand.
TTTCCCAATCCCCTTGGGTTGGCTGCGGGCTTCGACAAAGATGGCCTGGCTCTGGGCGTCTGGCCCAGCCTGGGGTTTGGTTTTGTAGAGGTGGGCACCATCACTCCTCAGCCCCAACCGGGCAACCCCAAACCTCGCCTGTTTCAACTGCCCCAAGATCGCGCCGCCCTCAACCGCATGGGCTTTAACAACCAAGGGGCGGCGGCTCTGGCGGAACGGTTGCGCCGGCTACAGCAACGTCCCATCCCCATTGGAATTAACCTGGGCAAAGCCAAAATCACCCCTCTGGAAGAAGCGGCTGCCGATTACCTGGCCAGCTTCCGGCTGCTCCAGGATCTGGGGGACTACTTTGTGGTCAACGTCAGCTCCCCCAACACGCCGGGGCTGCGATCCCTGCAGGCTGCCGAGCAACTGGAGCCCATCCTATCTGCCTTACAGCGGGAAAATCAGAAGCGAAAACCCCTCCTGGTGAAGATCGCCCCCGATCTGGACTGGCCCGACATCGACAGCATCCTGGAGCTGGCCCAAGACCATCAACTGGCCGGGATCGTGGCCACCAACACCACCCTCCGCCGCGATAACCTGAAGACCCGTTTCCTGCCTGGCCGCGGGATCCCCTTCGCACCAGCGGAGTCTAGGCCAATCCTTGCAGAAGCCGGCGGGATCAGCGGTGCCCCCTTGCGGGAGCGTTCCACCCAAGTCATCCGCTACATCCACCGCTCCACCCAAGGAAAATTGCCCATCATCGGAGTGGGGGGCATCTTCACCTTGGCCGACGCCTTGGAGAAACTGGAAGCGGGAGCCAGCCTGCTGCAGGTCTACACCGGCTGGGTTTACGAAGGGCCGGGTATGGTGCCGCAATTGCTCCGAGGCCTAGCCCGCTCTTCTCCCCCCAGCCCTGATGTTACACTTCCCCCAGAGAATACCCCTGTGGGTCAGATCCAGGCGTAAGATCGTTAGGGATCCCTGAGGAAGCTTGCCGGTGAACCTGCTGCAACACCTTTTCAAAACCCCCCATCCGGTCATTGGGGTGGTTCATTTGTTGCCGCTGCCCACCTCACCCCGTTGGGGGGGGGACTTGGAATGGGTGATCGCTCAGGCAGAACAGGCAGCTACTGCCCTGGCTGCAGGAGGGGTAGACGGGATCCTCGTCGAGAACTTTTACGATGCCCCCTTTGCCAAGGATCGGGTGGACGCAGCGGTGGTCAGCGCCATGACCGTCATCGTCCAGCGGCTGAAAACCCTGGTCTCGCTGCCGGTTGGGATCAATGTCTTGCGCAACGATGGCTGCAGTGCTCTGGCAATTGCCGCCTGCGTGGGGGCGCAGTTCATCCGGGTGAATGTGCTCTGCGGGGCGATGGTGACCGACCAAGGCATTATCGAGGGGAATGCCCACCGCCTGCTGCGCTATCGCCGGGAGCTGGGGGCTAACATCAAGATTTTTGCCGATGTGCTGGTGAAACACGCCCAACCCCTAGGTCCCATCAGTCTGGATGCGGCCATCACCGACACGGTGGAACGTGGCCTGGCCGATGCCATCATCCTTTCCGGCTGGGCCACCGGCAAGCCACCCCTTCTGGAGGAGCTGGAGCTGGCCCGCAAAGTTGCTCCTCAGGTGCCGCTGCTCATCGGCTCGGGGGCTACTGCTGAAAACATCGGCAGCCTGATCCGGCGGGCAGATGGAGTAATTGTGGCCAGTTCTCTGAAGCGGTCTTCCCGTTCCGCAGGCATGCCGGCAGGCTATTCGGATCCCTTTCCCATGATCGACCCAATTCGGGTGCGGCAGTTTGTGGAAGCACTGCACCTTGCGCTCCGTGAGCGGGCCTCCAACCATGCTTGTCTGGCCGCTCCCGGCTCTGGTTCCAACTAGCTGTTGGCGCTAGGATTGGGATCCGACTACAATGGGCGATTCCTCTTTAGCTATGCCATCCCTTGATCTGGAGGGCTTGGATTCTGCGTACCACCCTTCTGGTTCAGCAGAAGAAACCTTTTGGAGCTCTGTTCCGGCTCGCACCCCCCGCATTTGGGTTGTCGATGATGACCCAGTGGTTCGTTGCTACATTATCAATGTTCTCACAGGCTCCCAGTACTACGTGGAAAGCTGGGAAAGCGGCCGAGCAGCTTGGGATTCCTTGCAAAGCTTGGAAGAGAGCGAGTGGCCCGACATGGTGATCTGCGACTGGGTCATGCCTGAGATATCGGGGGTAGAGTTCTGTCGCCGTCTCAAGGGATCCGCAGCAGGGCAGTTCGTCTATTTCATTTTGCTCACGTCCCGTTCTGAAGTTGAGGCTCGGGTAGAGGGGCTGGATGCGGGGGCGGATGAATTCATCACCAAGCCGGTCGATCCTGAGGAGCTGCGGGCGCGGGTGCGGGCAGGGTTACGTCTCCAGCGGCTCACCCAAGCTTTGGCCCAGGCCAACCGGCAATTGCGAGCCCGCAATGAGTTGTTGGAGTCTTTGTCTTTGACGGATCCCTTGACCGGGGCGTTGAACCGGCGAGCTCTGGATCAGGCGCTGCCCCATTTGCTCAAGCAGGTGGGAGGCCGCGGGGAAGCTCGCTACCGCTATCTCTGCCTGCTGATGATGGATGTAGATCACTTTAAGCAAATCAACGACAGCCACGGCCACTACATCGGCGACTGTGTGCTGCAGGCCATCGTCGGGCGGCTGCAAAATCAACTGCGGCCCTCCAGCCTGCTCTACCGCTATGGTGGGGAAGAATTTGTTTGCCTTACGCCCGGACTTAGCCCCTCTCGCTGTGGTCGCTACGCAGAGTCTCTGCGGCAGGCTATCGCCAAACGGCCCATTGACATCTCCCCCAAGCGAAGCTTGCCGGTTACCATCAGCATCGGTGGGATCGTGCTCAGCGAAGACTACTGCCCAGAACCGGAAACCGCCTTGCAGCAGGCGGATAGCGCGCTCTACCAGGCCAAGCAGGCGGGGCGCAACCGAGTTCACATCCTCATCCCGACTCCAGGAGTTTATCTGCCCTCTTCCAGCGGATAGCCAGAGGCCACCGCTAAGGCTTCCAGAGAGCGAACGCCTGTGTAGGTGCGGCCATTGATGATCCAGGTGGGATAGCTGGTGATCCCCGCTTCTGTGCATTCTTGAGCTTGGGGAGTGCCGGGGCCGTTGGGGGAGCACTCCACGTAGGGCACTTGGTCGAAAGCTGCCCCGAACAGCTCTTTCTGATCTTGACAATGGGGGCACCAATAGGCACCGTACATGGTGCCGCCGATCTGCCGCAGGTGGGCTGCCAACCCTACCGCCAGGGGGCTAGGCGGGGGAACTTGGTTGGCGTACACCCCAATCGTGGTCACCAATGTGAGAAAGCCTATGAGAATGTAGCCAAAGACCAGCTTGCCCCCATCCAGCCAGCGGTGGCCCAGCACGGTCACCAGCCCCAGCCCTGCCACCAAGATGATCGCGGTGGTGCAATACATGCAGAATTGCCGCAGCACCGCCACCATCAGGTAAAGCATGTACATCTCAAAGGCGGTCATGGCGGAAACCAAGCCAAACAGGGCCGGCCAGCGCCACCGCTTCACCAGTGGGATCCCATCCGGCAGCACCGCCAGCGCCAAGACTCCCAGAAACCCCAGCAGGCCAACAGCCGCGGTCGGGATCCCCAAAAACTCTGCCCAACGGCTGGAGAGCACCAGGTCACACCCCCCATCCCCCGTGCAGAAGGCAGCGGGCTGCTCCGTCAGCTTGGTGTAGGTGAGATAGGCCGTCAACAGGGATCCCAGGCCGGCCAGGATCGCCAAGATCAGACGGGAATGGCGCTGCAGCCAGGTCTCTTCTTGGGCTTTGAGTTTGAGATAAGAAGCCATGGAGTTTCAGGGGTTTCAGCAGTTGGACACCCCCGATTATAGTGGGGTGGAGCTGGGCTCGTCCGTGGGATCCGACGCAGAAGAGCGCACCTGGGCGGCAAACCTGTCTCCCAGCGGATCCAGCTCCCATAGGGATCCCAGTTTGGAGTCGGAGATAGGCCGGTCGCAGAGGCCCCAACGGCGGCGGAAGTAACGGGCCAGATCTTTTTCTGCCAGGGCCAGGTAGACCGGGCGACCATGAGGGCAAGTGTGGGGATTGGCGGTGCGCTGCCAGGCTTCCAACAGCTTTTGCATCTGCTCCAGGGTCAGTGGGATCCCATTGCGCAAGGCCCCTCGACAGGCCACCGCCACCTGAGCTGCCTGCAAATCTTGACAGCGGCTGAGCTCTAGCAGGGATCCCTGCACCTCTTCTGGATCTTCCGACTCCAAAGCCAAAGGGAGGCGTCGAATGAGATGGGTATTGGGGCCGAAGGGTTCCGGCTCCAGCCCCAACTGCTCCAACCGCTCCAGGGCTTGGGGCGATAGTCCTTGCAGCGTTATGGGCGTCTCCGGTGCTACCAGTTGCCAATGCTGCCGGATGTACTCATAGCGAACTCGCTCGTGGGCCAGGTGCTGCTCCACCAGCCATAGCCCCTGGGGATGCTCCGCCAAGATGTAGATCCGATGCAGTTGGGCCAGCGCCCTGAGGGGAGGCAAGGGAGAAGTTGGCCGGTCAGAGGGAGGAAGATGGCTCTGGAGATCGGGCGAGACTCGATAGACCACCTTGGCCTCGCTGGCCCGGATCAGATGCACAGAGCGGCGGCTGGCTTGCCCGGATCCCAATTGCAGAAGGGAGTGCAGGTGTTGGCGCAACTGCTCCTGGCGGGCCGTCAGATTCTCCAGGTAGAGCTCGCTTTTGGCAGGATGACGGTTCCAATCCACCTGTTCTGGGGGCAGGCGCAGGTGAACAACCACCAGCGGATGGCGGTGGCGGGGCAATGCGTGGTGAAAAACCGACTGGATCAGCCGTTGCCAGTCGGGCATCTGCACAAACCGTCCGTTTACGGCCACACGGATCCAATCGGGGTGGGGGCGATGCAGGCGATCCGGCAGGCCCAGCACCACTTCCCAATCGCTATCCCCATCCTGGATCCGCCGATAGCGCAGATCCGTGGGATCCAACTGCGGCAACACCTGCAGCAGCAGATCTTGCAGAGATTTTCCCGGCCAGAGGCTGAGCAGCAATTGCCCTTCCTGATGCACCTGCCAACTGACCCAGGGATGGGCTAGGGCCGCATTTTGCACCAGGGTCAGGAGCGGGCGAGTTTGGGGCAAAGCCCGACGGCGCAGAGGCCAGTCGGCAAACAAATCCGCAACCGTGACCACCGTTCCCGAGGCAGTGGCTGCCGGCTGCTGGTGGGCCAGCTCCCCTTGGCGGTCGTAGGTGGCCAGCCAGCCGTGGGCATCGTCAGCGTGGCGGGTCTGAATGGTCAGGGATCCCAGCCGGGCCAGGCTGTGCAAGGCTTCGCCCCGAAACCCCAGGCTGCAACCGTCCAACTTGCTGGTGGTGTGGCGACGGGCCACCTGCTCCAGCTCCGAAGCGGGGATCCCTTGGCCGTTATCCCCCACCCGCACCTGCCAGCGAGTCGGCCAGATCTCCACTTGAATTCGGGTGGCCTGGGCATCGAGGGCATTTTCCAGCAATTCCCGCAGAGCAGCCCCCAGCGAGTCGATCACCTCTCCCGCGGCCATCTGGGCGATCCGCTCTGGGTTCAGGGGTTGGATTTTGGACATGGAGTGAGTTGAGAAAGCAGACTCTCTTCCTGCCAGCTTGTCGCCAAAAGGCCAACAGCGCCGAGCTTTAGCTTAGCTCTCTCCCTCTGTTGCCAGTGGACAGCGCCTTGCCAATGGTTTTCATTAACTTCAAGGCTCCCCTCAGGCCAAGTGAAGGATTGAGGTTCCGCCTTCCTGCCCATCGGTAACCGCCAAGAACTTCGAGAAACTTCGAGAACAAGAGAGCTGAGCGGGTGGCCAGTCATAAGGAAACCTTAAAATCCCAAGGCCAGCCATCAGCCTCTACTAGGATTTAAATAGTAAAATTTCTCATTAAGGAGGAGATTATGGCAGCACAGCAAGCTCCGGCCCGAGAGCTATTCAAGGAGGCTTTTGAGAATCGCTACACCTGGGACAAAGACTTTCCTGGCTACCGAGCTGAGATAACCTACTTTCCCAAAGAAGGTGACAGCAGCCTCTCCTTCTCAGGAGTTGTGAGTATTGACCGCAACATGAAGATCGATGTTGCCGGCGTCGAGGACGAGGAGATCCGCCAGAAAATACGGGAACAGATGTGGGAAGTCATGGTGCATCGCGTTCGTCATTCCTTCGACGAGGAACACGGTGGCCACACCTTTGCCTATGGAGAGCCACAAAATTCAGACATCACTGAAGTTCTTGTTTCGGGCTTATCTTCTACCGATAGGTACTGGGTTCAGGGCAAGCACATTCAAATGGTACATCGCCATCTTGCCAATCGGACAATTACAGTCTCAGTTCAAGAGTTTTACGATACAGGTGAGGGCTACCTACCCACTCACTACACTGCTGAGTATTGTAGCCCAGGAACTGGAGAAAAAACTCAAGCAAAGATGATCTACGAAGATCGTTATCAAAAAATAGGTCGGTATTGGATTCTGGTTGAGAGAAGAATTTGGGAAGAGCAGGATGGCCAAAAAAGTTCATCCCCTCAACTTTTCCTCTTCTCTAATATTCGATTTTTCGAATAGCTGAGAAAAATAAGTTTTTCTTTGCGGCTGTGGGCATCTCTCATTATAGAAGGTGATGAGGTGCTCACAGCCAAGCTCAAAACAGATGGCCACAGGGTACAGCCTGTTAAGGGCTCAAGGGGTACAATAGCAGCACTTAGCAAACCAACTTCGGAAGGAGGATGGATTGATCAGTAGTAAAGAAGTCTTCACTATCTGCTCCATGCTATATTTCCCAATTCTGCAAAGCTGCCGAATAAAATGCTTCAACACCGACCACATCATCTCAATGGGATTCAACTCCGGCGCATACACAGGCAGGTATAGGATTCGTGCTCCTGTCCCCCTAATCAATTCCTCAACTTCCCGACTCTTGTGGATATTTAAATTGTCCATAATCACAACCTTCCTCGCATCTAGCTTCGGACATAGCTCGCTTCTCAAAAACTCCAAAAAATCTCCAAATCTCCTTTCTTCATCCCACCCTTGATGACACGACAGCCAACTACACCTCTCAAGGAAATAGCTCCAATAACCGTATACTTTTCACCCTTGTATCTCTGACGATAATGATAAGCCCTTTGACCACGTAAACTCCGAGATACTCTCCGCTCCATTCCCTCCCAGACTCCCGTCTGGTCGATGGCAATCAAATCCTCCGCTGGAATATTCCTGACTTCTTGACTATAAGCTAGTCGTTCCCTTTGCACCTCCTCTTCTTTGACTTTTGCACTGCGGTAGGTCTTTTTTTTAGAGTCATTCCTTGCTTTTTCAAGAAATTATGTATCGTGACGATGCTTACATTGATTCCTAAGCGCTCGCGCAACAGTTCTTGATACTGCCACAGGTAGAAGTCTGGGTGTTCTGTAATAATTGCCATCACTTCCTGCCGATGTTGTTCCAAAATGCCCACTCGCTTGGTGCCTGCTTTCTTAGGGGCTAAATCTTAAGTTTGTTGGTACTGACGCACCCAGCGGTGTACTGTTCTTTTGGTCACCATGAAGCGTTTAGCTACCTGGCGGATGGAGGTGTTACCTGCCTGATAGGCTGCTACAACTCTTTGCCGCAAATCCAAAGAATGAGTCGGCATTCCTTTCTCTCCTTCCTCTTGAATACCTGTACCCTATTTTAAATTAAAAGGCTGTATCTTTTTTGGAGTTACCTATGTCTAAGCTGGACTCAAAAAATGCACCTGGACACCAGGTACTGGCTGCGGCAGGTAAAAAGGCACTTCGACCGGGGGGCTTTGGCGCTACCGAACGGCTCTTCAAGTTTGCCGAGTTCCGTCGAGGAGAAACTGTGCTGGAACTTGCCTCAGGCCTTGGCTACACGGCTATTCGATTGGCAAAGCGCTATGGCATACATGTTACCGGCATTGAGAAAAATCCAGATAACATTGCTCGCACTCGCGCTAATGTTTCTGCAGCAGGGCTAGCCGGCCAAGTTGAGATCCTCGAGGGCGATATCTTTCACCTAGATCAAATCGATCAGAAATTTGACTATGTCTTGGCGGAAGCTATTTTAACAATGCAGTCCGATGCAGGAAAATCTAAGATTTTGTCAGGGATTTACAATTGCCTCAAGCCAGGGGGTAAGTTCCTCAGCCATGAGCTGCGAGTTGAGGGATCCAACAGCGACGCTATCCGCAAGGAGTTATCCTCCGTAATCCATGTCAATGCCAATCCTTTATCTACTGACAGCTGGCTTGCAACTGTTCAGCAAGCAAATCTTACGGTTGTCCAGTATGCCACCGGCCCCTTAACTTTGCTCAATCCCGTTGCTATTGCTACAGAGGAAGGATTGCCGACGCTCTTAACTATGGTGTGGAATGTGCTTACACGTCCTGTAATCCGGCAGCGGATCTTATCTATGAAGCAAATCTTTAGCCGATATCGAAATAACCTAGGCTACATCATACTGATTGCCAAGAAGGAGGCTTAATGATGTCTCTTGTCTCCCCTGAGTCACCTTTTTTGCAGCTCAAAGATCACATTGCTTATTCTGTGGAAGGAGTTCTCAGCAAGATCATTTGGAAAAGTGAAGTCTGCCAACATACTCTTTTCTGTATGGCGGGAGGCACAAGTATTTCCGAGCATACCTCCACAAGGGACGCTACTCTCCACGTCATTGAAGGAACTGGAGTCTTAACCCTTGCAGGTGAGAAGATCTCTCTATCTCCGGGCATATTTGTCTTAATTTCGGCAAATGTTCCCCATGAGTTAGAAGCCACTGCTGACCTTGCTTTTGTTCTGACTTTATCAAAGGCAAGTTAAGAACGCCGCCTTTTACTCAGCCAGCCGCTTAACATCGCCAAAGCAAACATTCCCAGCAAAGCAAAGCCCAGCAGCCACCTTCCCTGCTCTAGGATCCCTGCCCCCAGAGCCACTACTGGGGGTGTAGAGACGGCAATGCCCAAAGCTAGGGCGAGAAGAAAGTTCTGCCATTTTATTTGGGTTAGGCCGGCGGCGTAGGCGACAAAGTCGAATAGGCCCGTCATTAAAAAACCAGCTGTAAGAAAAATATTGTTTTCCAGATAGTTAGCTGAAAGGGCATCGACTTTGTACATCCATTGTCGCCCAACTACTCGCTGTACTAGGTCTCTACCAAACTTTCTGGCTAGGTAGAAGTTAAGTGTACAAGAGATAAAATCAGCAATTGCAATGTAAAGGATTCCCGATCCAAATCCAAAGAGGGCTCCTGCCAAGATGGAGTAAAGGGTGCTGGGTATGGCAGGAATAATAATACTCAGGGAGCGTAATCCAATCAGGGCAAGGGGTGCCCAGGGGCCTAGTTTTGCTATAAATTCTCGAGTTGCCTCTGGATCTAAGCGACGGGCCAGCAAGATGGCAGCTAACAGGACAACAAGCAACAACAGCAGTGAGAGGATGTCTTTCCTTTTTCTGGAATTGATTTTGCTGCTAGAGGACAAATCCTCTGAGGGGGTAGGGGACGATCCTACTGACTCGCCATCTGCTGACTTGTCAAAGGTAGTGCCGGGCGGATAATAGAGTTCATCCTTCAGGATCCAACCTGTTTTCTGTTGCAGATAGGCATGTGTGCTCAAGCCCAGACGCTTTGCCTCGGTGGCAACAGCCTTGTAGTCTAAGCCCAATAGCTCGCAGAGCTCTTTTTGTCGAATACCAGAAGGTGGCTGCATAGGGCAAAAGATCTCTACTTTCTCTGCTAGATGCTTAAGGTTTCCGAGGGATGCTCGAAGTAGGCATGATTTTCATAAGGCTTGTTTTGCTAGTGTAGAAAGTGTCATGTATTTTGCTTTTTAGAGGTTGATAATGATCTTGTGTATTGGCGATGTTCTTAGTTTAGCAGAATTGCAACAGATTCTGTCCCTCATAGCCGATGCTGAATTTGTGGATGGTGCTCTGACGGCAGGCTGGAATGCCAGGCTTGTCAAAAACAATAGGCAAATGCCAAAGGGATCCCTTCAGCAACGGAAGATAGAGGAGATTATCTTGGCAGCTCTAGAGCGTAATTTGTTGTTCCAGATGGCTGCCCGGCCCAAGCTCATTCATTCCATTTTAATTAGCTGCTACGAAGCGGGAATGTCCTATGGCACTCATACCGACGATGCGCTGATGCTCGATCGGCATCAGCTGATGCGCACGGATATTTCCTTTACGCTATTTCTAAGTGCCCCTGAAGACTATGATGGCGGTGAGCTGAAGATCGAGAGTAGCGAGGGGGAGCAAGCCTACAAGCTGCCGGCGGGTGCTTTGATCCTCTATCCTGCTTCCACCTTGCACCGAGTTGAGCCTGTAACCCGTGGGATCCGCTATGCTGCCGTCAGTTGGGTTCAAAGCCTAATTAGGGATCCGCAAGAACGCGAGATCCTCTTTGATTTACAGACTGTGCGGCAGCAGATGTTTCAGGAATCGGGCAAGACACGCCACTTTGATTTGATCTCCAAAGTTTACGCGAACCTGCTGCGGAAATGGGCAGAGCTCTAGAGGGATCGAAGAAAATAGAGCAGGGCTTCTCTGTCTTCAGCAGCCATATTTTTAAAGATCTCGCGGGAGCGTTCAGCTTCTCCCCCATGCCAGAGAATGGCCTCCTCGAGGCTGCGGGCGCGGCCATCGTGCAAATAGCCGGAGGAGGGCAGAACTGTCTGCGACAAGCCGATGCCCCACAAAGGGGGGGTGCGCCATTCTCGGCCCGTGGCCTCGAAGTCAGCGCGGCCATCTGCTAGTCCTTCGCCCATGTCATGCAACAGCAAATCGGTGTAGGGGTGGATGACTTGGTTGGCCAGGGCAGGGATCTCATGAATGCCGGTTTGTAGCTCTGGTCGGTGACACTTGGCGCATTGGGCTTGGACGAAGAGCTTTTCCCCTCGCTGAACTTGGGGATCCTGCCAAAGGGCGCGGCCAGGCACGGCCAGGGTTTGCACGTAAACGGTTGTCGCTTGGAGAGTGGCCTCGTCGATATCTTGGCTGCCATCCGCGGCCGGAAAAAGAGGATTCGTGACACCCATGTCGTTGGCGTAGGCGGCCGCAGTTTGTTGCCTGAGGTTGGGGGTATTGGCTTTCCAACCAAACCGTCCCAGCACCAGACGCTGCTGCTCTTGATCCCAAACCAAGTTGGGGCGGCCAGAGATGCCATCCCCATCGGCGTCGTCAGGATCGGCTGCTGCCAGGATCCTAGAAGCGGGAACGGCCTCCAGTAGGCCCGCTCCAAACACCGGCTGGGGGATCCGCAGGGAGATGAGGACAGGATCGATGGGCGATCCCTCCAGAGTTAACAGCTTTACAACAGGAGAACGCAGCCTGTAGGGAGTTCCGTCGGCGTACTCTCTGGTCTGCTCTACCCAGTGCAACTCCACCTTGGCCTCTGGCCGATAGCCCCGAACGGCCTTTTCTTGAACCTGCGTGCCGATGCCGGCCACAGGGGGAGTGTTGCTATGAGGAGCAATGGCCTCCCATCCAAAAGGCTGGGGATCCCCGCTTCTATCCAGGGATCCAACCTGGCTGACTCTGACGACCCGCTGCCCCTTGTCAGGAAAACCTCGGCCGTTTTTAACATGACAACCGGCGCAGGAGTTGTTGTTGAACAGAGGCCCAAGGCCGGGGTTAACAGGCGCCGGAGCGGTGACGAAGCGAGCCTCAAAGGCGATGTCCCCCAGGGCATGCAACCTGGCCCAGCGGGGATCCAAGTTGGGAGCCGGCTGCTCGTAGGCTGTTGAGGTGCGGTTCCAAAGGGTTGTTTCGCCACCCGCTCGAGGGGGCAATGGCTGGGATCCCTCTGGGGCAGCGGGGAAAGCCAGAAAGCTCGCCGCCCAAAGAGAGGCCAATCCCAGCATGAAAATCTGGAGAAGACGACGCATCGGCTATCAAAATATCGGCAACTCAGCTCTTTTGGGACTTTCTTACTACTGCAGGAGCGGCACAACTTCCTGAGCAAAGCTGTCGAAAGCGTCTTCAATTTTTTCCATAGCGGCAGTAATAGATCCACGGGCATTGGCATCGCAAAGGCTTTTTTCGATAGGGGCAGGGATCCCCTGGAGAGCCGCCGCCGCTGCTTGTAACTCCGACTGAATTTGACTATCCAAATTGGGATTGATGTCCCGGACAAATTGGCTCAGGCCACGACCTTTTCTATCTCTAAATCCGCCCAAGTAAGCATACTGAACGCTGCGCACATTGGCCTGGAACTCCGGCAGCGAATGGTGGGCAAAGCGACTTTCCAGCAGAAAAGGATTTTGCTGGGCGAAGGCTTCGCCAATTTTGACCTTGCCCAGCTCGTCCAACATGCCGAGAATACCTTGGGCTATTTCTTCAGCAGCAGCTTGCAGCGTGAGATAACTCTTGCTGCCCTCGCCGGCTTTTACCCATTCTTCGCGAAAAGCAGGCAGCCCTTGCACTCCCTCTGTCCAGCTTTTGAGCAGCTTTGCCGCCGTATCCGCCAAAACTGGGCCAAGGGCAGCCAAGTACTCCCGATCCCGCTCGGTAAAGTCTTGCAAAGACTTGTTGTTATCCACGCCAAAGAGCAAGAAGGCCACGGCATGAAATCCCTTTTGCCCGCTTTCCAACTCGGCCACGGTCTCTGGAGTGAGGGGATCGCCGCTGTTGAGAACTTCCAGCACCTCCACCTCGTTCAGGGGCCATTCGTCCAAATCCGCATCCAGCCCCAAATAAGCCGCCGGCCCAAAGGCAAAAGCCTCGCTCTCCTCCCAAGTGATGCGGGCAACAGACCAAGCCTGGCGAGCCGCTTGCAAAGTCTGGGCATTGGGATCTTGCACGAAGGCCTGGATGGCCTGAGACAGGGCCTGGGTATCGGCGACCAACTGCTCATAGGCAGGGATCACCACCTGATCGGCAAAGTCGAGCAAAATCTGCCGATCCTGAAACCGCTGCTCAGGAGAGAGCACAACGGCTGGCCGGCGAGAGCCTGCCCCTTCTTCCCCACCCTCGCCGCCGCCATCCACCGGGATAGGCCGACACTCCGGGTTCATTTGAGCTGCCTGCTGAGGCGAAGCCTGGCTCAGGGCCGGTGGATCCCCGCCGCCCGCAGCCGAGGGATCCTTTTGGGTTTCCCCGCAAGCGGCCCCGCTGACCAGAACATAAAGCCCTATCCCCGTCCACAGCTTCAGATACCTCGACATCTCCTCCGACTCCTTTGCCCTCGACTTGGCCAACTTTGGCTTGATTGTAATCCAGCTATTGCGACTCAATCTTAAGAAGGGAGAGATTTTTATCACCGGCTGCCACCGGATCGCCCGGCTCGTCCCTCTGCGGGCCAGCTTCCATCTGCAGCTTCCCCAGGTGGGGCTATGGGCGGATACAAGTCCGACTCTTAACAAAACTTAACTCTAAAGACATTGATATTTGTTTGCAAGAAGCCTAGAGTAGGTCACAGCTCGCTGTTGAGATTTACTCTCAACAGTTGGTTACGTGTCTCGAAAGGATGTGTCCGTGCGGCCAGAGGCGGGCCTGGGGCAAGGTCTCTGGCCTTTTCCTAGAAAAGCTTGTTTAGAAACGCAAGAGGAGCGGAGATGACAGCGACGACACTCAAGCAAGAAGGGGGATCTAGCTCGCAACAACAGATCCCGTGGTGGGCGGGCAACGCCCGTTTGACCGATCTTTCTGGCCGGCTGCTGGGGGCGCATGTGGCCCATGCCGGGCTGATCGTTCTCTGGGCAGGGGCGATGACCCTGATCGAGTTGGCCAAGTTTGACCCCAGCCGACCGATGTATGAGCAGGGGCTGATTCTCTTGCCCCACCTGGCCAGCTTGGGGCTGGGGGTGGGATCCGGCGGGGAAGTCCTGGATACGGATATCTACTTTGCGGTGGGAGCGATCCACCTCATCAGCTCTGCCTTTTTGGGGTTTGGCGGCATTTTTCATGCCCTGCGCGGGCCGGCGGTGCTGGATCCCAAAGCCTTTCCCCTGTTTAGCTACGACTGGCAAGACAAAAACAAGATGACCACCATCCTAGGGATCCACCTGGTGCTGCTGGGACTGGGGGCATGGCTGCTGGTGCTTAAGGCAACAGTGTTTGGCGGATTGTTTGACCCTGGGGTGGGAGAGGTGCGCACCATCCTTCCCAATTGGAATCCGTTTGGGCACCTGTTGGGCGCGGAAGGACGCCATTGGATAGCAGGGGTGGACACTTTAGAAGACGTGGTGGGCGGCCACCTCTGGCTGGGCTTGCTCTTGGTGGCGGGGGGCATTTGGCATATCGTGACCAAGCCTTTTGGCTGGGCAGAGCGAATTTTTGTCTGGTCGGGAGAGGCTTATCTTTCCTACAGCCTGGGAGCTTTGGCCTTGATGGGGTTTATTGCTGCCTATTTTGTTGCGGTTAACCCAGTGGTTTATCCCGAAGTTTTCTATGGGCCGCTGCTTCAGGTGGGCTTGGATCGCTATCCCTTTTTTGAGCAAGGAGAGGCTCTCACGTCTAGGGTTTGGCTGGCCAATGCCCACTTTTGGCTGGCCTTTTTCTTCCTTCAGGGCCACCTTTTCCATGCCCTGAAAGCCCGAGGATTCAATTTCCGTACCGGCAGAGTAGAGCTCGCTGCACAGCAGGCCTAACGGCACGCTGAAGGCATTGACTATCTAGCCATCTGATTTTGAGCTTCGCACTTGCAGTTTCGAGGTAGGAGCAATGGCAAAAATAGGTCTATTTTTCGGCACTCAAACCGGAAATACCGAAAGAGCTGCCGAGATGATTCAAAAAGAGCTGGGCGAAGACAATGTAGATTTAATTGACATTGCCGAGGCCAACATTGAGGACTTTGAGAAGTACGACTACTTAATCATCGGCTGTCCAACTTGGAATATTGGGGAGCTTCAGGCTGATTGGGATGGTTTTTTCCCAAATTTGGATGAGATCGATTTTTCCGGTAAGACGGTAGCCTACTTTGGAGTTGGGGATCAGTTGGGCTATCCCGACAACTTTCAAGATGCCATGGGGATCCTGGCCGAAAAAATTGCCGAGCGTGGCGGCAAAAATGTCGGCTCCTGGCCTACAGAAGGCTACGAGTTCAACGAGTCTAAGGGAGTGGTTGACGGTGAGTTTGTCGGCCTTGCTCTGGACGAAGATAACCAACCAGAGCTGACGGAAAAACGAATTAAAGAGTGGACGGCCAAACTCAAAACACTCTTCAATCTGTAATCTCAAACTCGGCTTCTTAGCTTGTTGTGGATACTGTGGGAGTTTGTCATGACTGGCGCAGTTCTATCTTCATCGCCTACCTCTGCTGAGGGATCCCCTCAGGTGAGCTGGCTGGCGGGCAATGCTCGCTTGGTGAATCTGTCCGGAAAGCTGCTGGGGGCCCACGTGGCCCATGCGGGGTTGATCATGCTGTGGGCCGGCGGCATGACTTTGTTTGAGGTGGCCCACTGGGATCCAAATCAACCTATGTACAGCCAGGGGCTGATTTTGTTGCCCCATCTGGCCAGCTTGGGCATCGGCGTCAACGCAGAAGGGGTGGTTACGGATCCCTATCCCTTTTTTGTCGTGGGCGTTCTGCACCTAATTGCCTCGGCAGTGCTGGGGGCAGGAGGGATCTTCCATGCCCTTTTGGGACCAGAGGTGCTGAGCAAGGGGAAAACCTTTGCCGAGTTTTTCGGCTACGACTGGGAAGATGACGACAAGATGACCACCATCCTCGGCATCCACCTGCTGCTGCTGGGGCTGGGTGCATGGCTGCTGGTGGCCAAGGCTCTCTTTTGGGGAGGGCTGTACGATGCCAACCTGGGCCGCGTGCGGATCGTTGCGGATCCCACCCTCAATCCGCTGCGGATCTTCGCCTACTTGACGCCGCTGATGGGTCAGCAGGGCATGGCCGCCGTGGACAACCTGGAAGACCTGGTGGGGGGACACATCTACGTGGGCCTGCTCTGCGTGCTGGGGGGATGGTGGCACATAGCCACGCGCCCCTTTGCCTGGGCCAAGCAAGTCTTGATCTACTCGGGCGAAGCCTACCTCTCCTACAGCCTGGGGGCCCTGGCTTACATGGGCATCTTGGCGGCCTATTTTGTCAGCGTCAATGAGATCGCCTACCCTGCGGCTTTTTACGGGCCGCTGGGGCTGGCCGCTGACGAAAGGGGAATTGTAAGCAGCCGTACCTGGTTGGCTACAGCCCACTTTGTCTTGGGGATCCTGTTTTTGGCGGGGCACATCTGGCATGCCATCCGGGCGCGGGCGGCGGCCAGCGGCTTTGACTTCCAGCGCGGGGGCTGGGTGCGAGCCACAGATCCCCAGGTGGGCAACTTGGACACGCCGGTAAACCAGGGCGATCTCACCCTGCTGCTGCTGCAAAACCTGCCCATCTACCGGGAGGGCTTGTCGCCTTTCCTGCGCGGTTTGGAGATCGGCATGGCCCATGGGTACTTCCTGGTGGGGCCGTTTTACAAGTTGAGTCCGCTGCGGAATTCGGAGCAAGCCCTGACGGCAGGTACGCTGGCGGCCATTGGTCTGGTGCTGATCCTAACGGTTTGTCTTTCGATCTATGGACGAGTCTCTTTTCCGCGCTCGCGGCTGGTGGCGGTGGTGAACACCCCCTATGGAGAGGTGGCCTATCCGACGCCGGGAGTGCAACTGATGGCGGAATCGCAGGGATCCCCTCAGCCGGTGCGAGTACCGGCAGGATCGGAGGACTTGCCCGAAAACTTGCGCACCCGTGCCGGCTGGAGCCAGTTGGCGGGAGGGTTTCTGGTGGGCGGCGTTGGCGGTGCCCTGTTTGCCTACATGCTCCTGAACAGTGCGGACGTGTTGGCCCAGATTTTGCCTGGGCTGTGAATGAGGTTTGAGGCTCCCTGGTTCGGGGATCTGCAGAAAGGAGAGGGGTATTGTCCCCTCTCCTCTATCCAGATCGGCTCGGATCCTTTGGGCCGCATTTTCCAATGGCAATTGCACTGTTCACAATTGCATGGTTCAACCGCACTTTGCCGGTTGGTTTCTGGCTACTGGACTTTGTAGATCTTTTGTTTGGCTAGCAGCCTTGATGGTTTTAACAGTCGAGATGGAATAGCGAATATGAGTTTAAGCTCCGCTTCTGCGCTCGCTTTTGAGGCCCTGTATCTGGGCATTTCTCCCAGTCTCAAGCTCTTTGATCAGCCTTTATTAGGATCCCTGAGGAAATGCTTTCGGATAGCATACTGGGAGTACCACCAAACCCAGGATGAGCCTTGTAGCCTGGAGACTGTAATCACGCTGCTATACGAATATCTCAAAGCTTGGGATCGACCCGTTCATCTTATCGGCCACGGCTTGAGCGGGGTGGCCGCTTATCTTTTTGCCTGCCGTTACCCACAGCGGGTACAGTCTCTGACCTTGCTGGCCGTGGGAGGTTGGCCTGCTACCACTTGGCATGCCCATTTCTATGTGCAGCGAAAAATCTTTTGCTGGAGTCGGGAACAACTCTTGGTGCGTATAGCCCAGAGCCTTCTACCTACTTCAGAACAGTGGCGAGCACGCTCACTCTCCTATGCTCTGGCTAAAGATTTGGATACTTCTCCCATACCTCACTCCCTATTTCAGGTGATAGCGATTCCAGCCCAGAAAGTGTCGGTGCCGATGTTGGTTTGCGCCAGCAAGGATGACCCCATTGTGGATCCTGCTTCGCTCGAGAAGTGGAGAAACCACCTAAAGCCAGGGGATCAAATGTGGTTTTGCCCTGGGGGGCGACATTTTTTTCATTATTCTTTTCCAAGTTTGGTCAATCTGAAAATAATGGATTTTTGGCAGGAATTGCGTAAACTTCAGCCCAGCATGGCTTAGGGCGGCTGGACTTTCGCGGGATGATAGAATGGCTACTCATCCAAACAGCAGAGGAGCTCCGTTTGCAGCTAGGGCGAAGCAGCCCAGGTGGAGCCCCTGACAACAGGAAAACGGGCAGGGGTGGAATGAGGCCATTGAGCTCCCGGTAAAATTGATAGAATAGGGCAAGCCCCCAACTTGGATAGGGAATGGGCTTGACCGCGGAATCCGCGACTATGTTCGACAAGCTGCTCTTTCCCATCGACAACTCGCGTGAGACCAGCCACGCCTTGCCCTTGGTGGCAGACATAGCGCAGCGCTACAAAAGTCAGGTGTACTTGCTCTCTGTACTGGATGCCGCGGAGCTGGACGCGGAGAGGGCGGAACAAGCTCGGCAAAACATCCACAACCTGCTCAAGCAAACGGAGTCTGGCCTGCATCAAATCGGCCTCAACAGCGTCAAGAGTGAGTATCGAGAGGGAAAGGTGCCTTTTGTCATCTGTGATGTGGCAGACGAGCTGGAGATTAGCCTAATTGTAATGGGATCCCGCGGCCTCACCCTCTCCGGAGAGGGGCAGAATAACTCTGTCAGCCACCGCGTGATCGATCTTGCCCCCTGCCCGGTGTTGGTCGTGCCCTGAGGAGAGGGATCCCATTGACCAAAAGGCGCGGCAAGCCCCGTCCTTCAGGGCGGGGAAGGATAGCGCCGACCGTAGCCGACGCCCTTTAAAAACGCAGTGCCGGCCATGTGAATATCGTTGTCATCACGCATAGGCCAAGAATACGATTGAGCGGTGCAACGAC